>JBFIHP010000603.1:0-2911 GCA_041601735.1 Planctomycetota bacterium
CGCTTCTTCTCGGAGGCGATCAGGAGAGGCGTCCGCCCCTCCGGCCGTGGCGGCGATCATCGCGCCGGTCGTCCCGGCGAGCATCCCGCCTGTCGTCGTGACGGTCATCCCGTCGGTAGTCCCGACGATCATCGCGCCGGTGGCCCCGCCGGTCGTCGTGGCGACCGATCCGGCCGTGATCCTGGTAGCAGCGGTCGTGACCCACCAGGATGCGCCGCTCGACGTGGTCCCAGTAGCCGGGCACGAAGATCCGCTCGCAGTAGGCGGGGCGCACCAGGATGCGGCAGTCGGGGCCGTTGCGGCGATCGATGGTGCGGTAGACCGCGGGCCGCTCGACGGTCTTCCAGTAGCCCTCGCGCCAGACCCGGTCGTGGACGATCCGGTACCGGGGATGGGTGTGGAAGCGACGGGGCGCGCAGTCGTCGTCCCGGATGTCGATGCCGATCGAGAAGCCGCCGTCGCCGATGCGGAGGAAGCCGCCCAGATCCTGCGCGGTGGCCTCGTTCGTGCCGAGTCCGACCGCGAGGGTCGCGACGAGGGCGGCGGCGGCGTAGGTCAAGTTGCGGCTCATGATGATCTCCTTGTTTCAGGGGCCCGCGGGCCCGACCAGATGACCCTGGAGGGTCGTCCGGGGAGGAGCGAGGGCCGTGCCGTCCCGGACCATCGGCCCTCGACTATTTCCCGAGCGCATCGTAAGTTATTCAATAGCAGGTAGTTGAGAAGTCGTGACCGGTCGCGGGCGTCCGCCCGGCCGGCCGCCGCCCGCGGCCGACTGACCACTTCCGTGGACAGCCCGGTTCCCGGATGGGGACGCTTTGATTCGGTCCCCGGGGCGATAGAGTGCTGCATGTTCGCTTCCGGAACCTCCTGGCGCCTGGGCTCCCTCTTCGGCACGCCGATCTTCGTGCAGCCGGGCTACCTGCTCCTGCTCCTGCTCTTCGGCTACTTCGCCTCTCGCGGGCTGCCGCATGCGCCCTTCCTGGCCGCCTTCCTGACCGCCTTCGCCGTCACCGTCTCGCTGCTCATCCACGAGTTCGGCCACGTCCTGGCCGCGCGGCTGAACGGGCATCGCAGCCAGGTCGTGCTGGTGATGATGGGGGGGCTCACCATCTCCTCGGGCGAGAGCCGGGGCTGGCGCGCCGTGATGCTCTCCCTCGCCGGTCCGGCCGCGGGTCTTCTGACCTGGGCGATTCTCGTCTTCGTCGTTCCGGCCTCCCGCGCCGAGGACCCGACGCTGTGGCCCTATCTCTGGGGCATGCTGGTCTGGATCAATCTCTACTGGAGCATCTTCAACCTCCTGCCCATCTACCCGATGGACGGCGGCCAGGCGCTTCAGAGCCTGCTCAAGCTCTTCAAGCGCGCCTTCGAGGCCGAGCGCATCTCGGCGATCGTCAGCATCGTCACCGCACTCGCGGTCGCGCTCTGGCTCTATCAGTTCGGCTTCATCTTCGCGGTCTTCCTCCTGGCTATGATGGCCTACGAGAACTGGGAGCGTCTCGGTCGGAATCGCTGAGCTTGGGCCTCGAGCGCCGAAGAGCCTATAGTCGAGAGCCGGAGCGCAGCGGAACCGGGGCTCGAGTCTCGCTCACCGCGGATCAGAGATGAAGAAGACCCTCCCCCTCGTCCTCGTGGCGGCCTTGACCTTCCTGCTCGTCTGGTTGGTCCTCCGGAACGCCGACGAGGACCAGCCGGGGCTCCGTCCGAACCGCTCGCCCTTCGCGCCCTCCGAGATCGATCCGGCCCGCCTCCGCGTTCGCGATCCGGCGGGTTTCGAGGGGGTCGTCACCCGCAGCGAGAAAATCCCCGACGCGCGGCGCGAGGCCGGGCGGGGCGCGATCCGGATCACGGCGGTCCTGCCCGACGGCAAGGAGCCGGAGGGCCTCGAGGTGCTCGCGCAGCCGCCCCTTCCGGCGGGCGCCCGCCTCGACCGCGGCCTGCGTTTCGACCAGGTCGATGTCGGCAGCTATCGCATCACCGTCCACGGCATCGACATCGTCCCGGTCGTCCAGCGTGCCGTGACGGTGAAGGACGGCGAGGTCACCGAGCTGAACTTCAAGGTCGTGCGCGGCATCCGCCCGCGCGGCGTCGTCCTCGACGCGGAGGACGATCGACCCCTCGCCGGCGTGCGCATCGACTTCAACGGTCTCGCCCGCGCGGTGAGCGGTCCCGACGGTCGCTTCGACGTCCCCATGCTCCTGCCGCGCTCCGCGCTCGATGTGATCAGCCTGGAAGGCGACACCTACGATTTCCAGAAGTACCGCGGCCTGCTCGTCCCCGATCCCGGCGACATGCGGCTTCACCTCGGCGGCGGCAAGGGCATCCTCATCGGCCAGATCGTCAACGCCTCGGGTCAGCCCCTACCCGAAGACGGTCTGCTCCGCATGACGGCGCCGCCGCTCTACGATCTGCGCCGGGAGATCCGCCTCGACGGTCGGACGACCTTCCGCCTCGAGAATCTCTATCCAGGCGAGTTCCGCATCGAACTGCATTGCCCCGGTGGCGAGTTCCCGATGACCTGGCAGATGGTGGACATCCCGAACTGGGAGCCGGACCGCATGCCCGAGGCCGCGGTCGAGCTCCGGCTGGAGGCAGGCGCGACCCTCGAAGGTCGCATTCTCGGCGAGCCCTCGCATCTCGTCGGCCTGCGTTTCGAACTGCGCGACCGGCGCAACCACAAGGTCTCGGTCGCCCGGCTCGAGGAGGGACTCGAGTTCCGCTTCCGGAACCTGAGGGAGGGCAGCTACTTCCCCGTCCTGACCACGAGCAACGCGGAGATGCGGATGCCGCCGGTCGAGATCGAGGGCCTCGGGACGATCCGTCGCGATCTCGACGTCAAGCGGCGGCGCTGGAGTCCTTGAGCTGGTCCCCGCCGCGAGATCAGGGCCCCCCGCCCTCCGGGGCCCACCCGCCC
>JBFIHP010000604.1:0-2900 GCA_041601735.1 Planctomycetota bacterium
CATCTCCTCGGCGGCGTCGCCAAGATCGAGGGCGAGGCGAGGCGCCCCGCCCACGAGATCCTCATCGCCGCGGCCGGGCCGGCCGTGAGCCTCCTGCTCGCCGGTGTCTTCCTGGCCGCCGCGGCCGTCTTCGGCCTCGCCGCGCTTCCGGGCGAGATCGTGTTGCTCTACCTCGCCGCCTCCAACCTCGTGCTGGCGATCTTCAATCTCCTGCCCGGTCTGCCTCTCGACGGCGGCCGCATCCTGCGCGGCATCCTCTGGGCGAGGAGCGGCGACCGCCGCCGCGCCACGATCCGCGCCGCCCGGGGCGGCGAGTTCCTGGCCTACGGTATCTTCGCCCTCGCCCTTCTCAGGCTGCTCGACCCGAGCGGCGGCTTCCTGGCCGCGCTTTTTCCGGCGCTCATGGGCTGGTTCCTCCTCTCGGCCGCCCGCGCCGAGAAGCGTCGCGCCGAGCTCGAGGGTCTGGGCCTCGCCGCCGGTGTCCGCGGCCTCGAGACCCTGCTCCGGATGATGGGCCGACCCGCCGCATTTCGCGGCTTCGTTCTGCGGCCGAGGCCCGTCCAGCCCGAAGCGCACGATGGCGACGACGGTGAGGTGATTCGTCTCAGCGGCGGGCGCGAGCTTTACACCGGTCGGCCTTCCGGGTCGAATCGGGCGCATGAATGAACTCCATCGTCTCGAGAAACTGAGCGGCCGCGTCGCGGCGAAGCGAGGCCGGGTCCTCGTGCTCTGCGGCGCCGGCATCTCGGCCGAGAGCGGCATCCCCACCTTCCGCGGCAAGGACGGCTTCTGGACCTCGGGCTCGACCGTCTACCAGCCGCAGGAGATCGCCACCTACGCCTTCTTCATGACCGATCCGACCGTCACCTGGGGCTGGTATCTCTTCCGCCGCGCCGCCTGCCGGCGGGCCGAGCCGAATCCGGCGCATCTTGCCCTCGTCGCGATGGAGAAGTTCCTCGGACCGCGCTTCACCCTCGTCACCCAGAACGTCGACGGCCTCCACCGCCGGGCCGGCACGAGCCCCGAGCGCCTGATGGAGATCCACGGCAACCTGGATCGCTTTCGTTGTTCGGAGGATTGCAGCACGACCACCTGGACGGTGCCGGCCGACTTCGATCGCTGGGAGCAGGGCCGCGAGCTCGACGACGACGAGGCCGCGCGCCTCCACTGCCCGGACTGCGGCGCCTGGGGCAGGCCCCACGTCCTCTGGTTCGACGAGTACTACGACGAGACCCACTTCCGCTTCATGAGCGCGCAGCGGGCGGCGCGGGAGGCCGACCTGCTCGTGGTCGTGGGCACGACCGGCGCGACCAACCTTCCCCTCCGCATCGCCGGCATCGCGGTCGATCGCGGCACGCCCTTCATCGACATCAACATCGAGGACAACGTCTTTCGCGATCAGGCCGCGAGCGACCCCGACTCCCTCGTTCTCGACGGCTCCGCCAGCCGCTGGCTCCCGGAGATCGTCCGGTGCTTCGAGGAGAAATCTCGCGCGTGAACGAGATTCAAGGACCGAATACTCCGCCGCGGCGGAGATGACCCGGGACACCGTCTTTCACCGGCGTCCACGGACTCGAGTGCAACCGACCAGGAGCGCACGGAAAGAAGAGTTAGGAGTTCCCAAATGAGAAGAACTACCCTGTTTCTGATTATCGCCCTACTCGCGACCACGATCGCGGCCCAGACCGCCGACGTCACCGTCGTCAACGGTCTGCCCGGCCTGAGCGGCCCGGTCGACCTGGCCGTCGACGGCAGCCCGACCCTCATGGGCATCCCCTACGGTACGACCCAGCCGACGACGCTCGCCGCCGGCACCTACAGCCTGGACATCCTCGACGCCGGCACGGTCGTCGTGTCGACCGCCCTGACGGTCGCTGCCGGAGACAACGTGAGCATCGTCGCTCACCTGCTCGACGACGGCACGCCGACCCTGAGCATCTTCGTGAACGACCTCTCGACGGTCATGCACTTCGGTGACGGCCGGATCGTCGTCCGCCATGTCGCCGACATTGGCGCCTTCCAGCTGCGGATCCAGGCCTCGACCTTCAACTTCGGCCCCCATCTCGGCGCAAACGCGACGCTCGTGAACGGTCAGGAGTCGAGCCGAGACCGCATCGCCGACAGCTACGACCTCACCCTGACCCGCCAGTCCATGCCTGCGACCGGTCCCGGCTGGGGCGGTTCCGGCTGGGGCGGTTCCGGCTGGGGCGGTTCCGGCTGGGGCGGTTCCGGTGGTGGACCGAGCTTCGGCGGCTTCGGTGGCTTCGGCGGCGGCTTCCTGCCGACGATCATCCTCGGCCCCGAGACGCACGTCGTCTCGGCCGATCAGGCGACCATCGTCTACGTCATCGGCATCGAGAACGACGCGAGCTTCCAGACCGTCGAGCAGATCGTCTCCTTGACTCCGGCGGTGGCGCCGACCGCGCCCGATTTGAGCGTTACCGGCACCCTCGTGGGCGGATCCTGGTCCGCGGGCGGCGACATCACCTTCGGTCTCACCGGAGTCGGCTCCGGCGCCCACGTCTCCGTCTTCGGCAGCACGAGCAACATGCCTCAGACCGGCATGGGCGGTTGGAACCTGGGTCTCGGCATCGGCGGCACCGCACCGGTCTTCCCGGTGGCATTCGGCTTCGCCGACGCGACGGGCGTGTTCACCCGGACCTACACCCTCCCGGCCAACTCGATGTTCACGCTCAGCTCGCCGATGACCGTCTACTACCAGGCCTTGACCTTCTCGTCGGGATTCTGGGGCGGTTCGAATCAGTTCCTGCTCTCGGATATCGAGTCCGCCACCTTCAATCCCTGAACCCGATCGGAGGCACGGAACCGAATCCGGTCCGGGGCGCCATCCGGCGCCCCGGACACTCGTCTCTCTCGGAGTCTCCGGCCGGCATGAAGCC
>JBFIHP010000605.1:0-2892 GCA_041601735.1 Planctomycetota bacterium
CGCGCCCCACGAGAAGGGAGTAGCCGATGAACATCGAGAAGAAGCAGAGGGCGAAGGCGCCGGCGCCGAAGGTGTAGAGGAGGCGGTCCGCGAGGCCGAAGCCCGCGGCGCCGCCGAGGTTGGCGACCGCGCTCTGCTCCGCGACCGGATTCAGCCCGTCGAACGAGACCAGACTGACGGCCGTGAACAGCGCCAACATGAAGAAGGCTGCCGCCGCGAGGCCCTGTTTCGCCGTCATTCCCACCTCCCCAGACCACCACGGACCGACCGCCCGGAACCGTGCAACGCCGATCGGTCCACCGCCTGGACGATCGGCTCCCTCATGATCGCCGCGACCGGGGACGGCCGGGCCGCCCGCCCGGCGGCGCCATCCTCCCGGATCGTCGGCTCGCCCTAGTCCGACCCGGTATGACCGAAGCCGCCGGCTCCCCGTTCGCTGGAGTCGAGCTCCGTCACCTCCTCGAAGCGCACCCGGAGGACCGGCGCGAAGACGAGCTGGGCGATGCGCATGCCGCGCTCCACGCGGAATGCCTCGTTCTTGAGATTGCTGAGGATCACGCCGATCTCGCCGCGATAGTCGGCATCGATGGTGCCGGGCCCGTTGACCAGGGTGATGCCGTGCTTGAGGGCGAGGCCGCTGCGCGCCCGCACCTGGGCCTCGATGCCCGGCGGCAGGGCGATCCGGATGCCGGTGGGGATGAGCTGGACCTCGCCGCGCACCAGGAGGATCGGCGTGGTCACCGCGGCGCGGAGGTCCACGCCGGACGAGCCCTCGGTGGCGTAACGGGGGTAGGGGAGGTCGGCCGCCTCGGCCGTTCTGGCGATGGGGATGACCAGGTCGCGTTCAGGCTGCAAGCGTCGCCGTCCTCCTCGATTCCGGGGCCCCGTCCGCTGGACGCCCCCCGGCCCGAACCGGTCAGCGCGTCCTCGACAACTCCTCGGCCCGGCGCACCAGCACGGCGGCGAGGCCCTCCTTGGCGAGCTCGCGGACCTCCTCCAGCCGCCCCCCGCGGTCCAGCAAGCGGAAGCGCGACGAGGCGCCGGCGAAGTTCTCCGGTCCGTTCAGGACCACGAGGTCGAGGTTCTTGCGCTCGAGCTTGGCTCGCGCGTTCTCCTCGGCATCCTGCACCTCGAGGGCGAAACCGATGAGGAGCTGCCGGGTCTTGTCGCGACCGAGCTCCTCGAGGATGTCCGGATTGCGCACGAGCTCGAGCGTCATCGGCCCCGAGCTCTTCTTGAGCTTGCCCTCGGCGCGTCGCGCCGGGCGGTAGTCCGCCACCGCCGCCGTCATGACCACGACGTCGATCCCGGGGTAGGCCGCGAGGATCGCCGCGTGCATGTCCAGCGCCGAGGTCACGTTCACCAGCGTTATCCCCGGCGGAGGGGACAGAGCGACCGGTCCGCTGACCAGGATCACCTCGTGACCGGCGTCGCGCGCGGCCTCCGCGACGGCGTAGCCCGTGCGGCCGCTGGAGAGGTTGGAGAGGTAGCGGACCTCGTCGATCATCTCGCGGGTCGGGCCGGCGGAGACGAGGAACTTCACGACGGGACCTCCCGATCGCGCGCGGCGGCCGGGGCCGCGAGGGCGCTCATCCCTCGAGGGCCGCCTCGAGGGCCCGCAGGATGTCGAGGACGGGGGCGAGGCGGCCGGAGCCCTGTTCGCCGCAGGCGAGCTCGCCGGCGACGGGGCCGACCATCGTCCAGCCCTCGGCCTGCAGCGCGGCGGCATTTCGCTGCACCGCGGGGTGCTCCCACATGCGCCAGTTCATCGCCGGTGCGAAGAGCTTCGGGCCGGCGAAGGCGAAGGCCGTGGTGAGCAGGACGTTGTCCATGATGCCGTTGGCGAGCTTGCCGATGGTGTCGGCGGTGGCGGGAACCAGGGCGAAGATGTCGCCCTCCTGGGCGAGGCGGATGTGGTCGTGGTCGAAGGAATCGACCGGCTCCCACATCTCGTGGTGGACCTTCTCGTGCGAGAAGGCCTGGAAGGTCATGGGCGCGATCAGTCGGGTCGCGCTCGGGGTCATCACCACGTGGACGCGGTGCCCCTTCTTCTTCAACTCGGAGCAGAGGTCGAGCGCGCGGTGGATCGCGATCGAGGCGCTGACTCCGAGGACGATGCGACGTGAGGTCGTCATGGGCGTGGACCGGGACGGGGCGCGAGACCCCGTCCCCGGCGACCTCTCAGGCGTTCCGTTCCTTGGCGAGGGCCGACATGATGCGACGCTCGAGTTCGTCCTCGGAGGAGGTGTCGGTCGGCACCTCGGCCTGGGGCGCGACGCCGCCGGGCGAGAGCTTCTCGATCTCCTTGCGGATCAGCTCGCGGTTCTCCTCGTTGTCGTCCACGAGCTCGATCTTGCCCTGCTCGATCTCGGCGATCGCCACGTCGATGGGGTTCTTGAATTCTCCCGGCACCAGCTTCTTCGCGCCGCGATTCAGCTCGCGGATGCGCTTCTGGATGAGGACGGTCGTGCGGAAGACGCCGCCCACCTGGGCATAGAGGTTCTCGAGCCGGTCCTGATCGATCATCTAGGGCTCCTTCTTACTTGCTGCTCCCGCCGGCGGCCGTCGCCAGCAGGATGTCCCGGATCTTGCCGGTGGTCGCGACCAGGTCGTCGTTCACCACCACGTGTTCGTAGCGGCCCTGCCGGGCCATCTCCTCGCGCGCCGTCGCCAGACGGCGCGCGATCGTCTCCTCGTCCTCGCTCCCGCGCTTCCTGAGCCTCCGCTCGAGGGCCGCGAAGTCGGGCGGTGCGATGAACACCGAGGTCATGCGCTCCGCGTTCTCGATCGCCGCCGCGCCCTGGACGTCGATGTCCAGGATCACGATCCGACCCGCCGCGACCAGGCGCTCGACCTCCGAGCGCAGGGTGCCGTAGCGGTGCTTGCCGTGAA
>JBFIHP010000606.1:0-2885 GCA_041601735.1 Planctomycetota bacterium
CGTCGGGGTCGAGGGCGAGGGAATCCGTGAGCTCGCGGATCGCCATGCCGGTCCGGCGCGTCGACAGGTAGTCGATCCCGAGGTCACGCTTTGCGCGGCTCTTCGCGACGGCCGGGGCCTCGTCCTGGGCCCGGAGGTAGGCCTGGAGGTCCTCGAGTCGCGAGGCCGCCACCACGAGATCGCGGCTCGAGCCGACGAAGAGTTCCGCCGTGCCCCCGGGCGTGGCGAGGAGGACCGTGCCCTCGACCCAGGTCGCCGCCAGCTCCAAGGGCAGACGGGGCGCGAGGATGCGTTCGAAGACGAAGCGGGAGCGCGCGAGCTGGAGCAGACGGGGGAGGGCGGTGGACCGAGGTCGGGAGACCGCCAGGATGCGCTCGTTCTCGCGGGCTCCCTCGGCGGGCCAGGAGACCGCCACCAGGAGCTCGCCGGCGATGAAATCCCCCGCGAGAGGATCGGCAGCGGCCGCGGCCGCGCCCTCGGGCAGGCCGAGCAGCCAGCGCCAGTTCGGGTCGGCGAGGATCTCCAGGGCATTTCCGCCCTCGGCGGCTCGGGTGAGGAGCCGATCCGGCCGATGAAGATGGAGGACCCAGTCCGGTTCTTCCATGAGTCCGGTCCGGATGTCGCGATCGGCTCCGCGGCCGAAATCGGTGAGCAACAAGAAGAGGGCGATCAGGAGTCCGATCAGGGACACGAGCGCGACGACCGCGATCCTGGCTGCGAGCCTCGCGCGCCCTGTCCTGATCTCCGGCTCGTCTTTCACTTGGAGCTCTCGCGAAAATTGACCATCTGACGGCCCCCGCATAACTTACGATAGTGCGGGCCGTGGAGAGCGTCCAGTTCGCCGGCCCGGCGCCGATGCATGAATTCCCAGGGGTGAGCCCGCATGACTGATGGAAACCAGGAACCGGACGAGCTGATCGGCGGCACCGTCAAGGGCGATCTCGGCAGCTACCGGATCACCCGGGCGGTCGGAGCCGGCGGCATGGGCAGCGTCTACGAGGCCGAGACCCTCGGGACGGGACGCTCCGTGGCCGTCAAGTTCCTGCACCAGGAGCTCTCGGGCGAGGATTCCAGCTCCCAGGAGCGCTTCGAGCGCGAGATCCGCGTCCTCCAGGACCTCAAGGCCTTCCGCGGGATCGTCCAGATCGAGGACTGGGGCTTCCACGAGGATGGTCGGATGTACCTGGTGATGGAGTACGTCGCCGCTCCGACCCTCGACAAGGTCATCGACGACAACCCCAACGGACTGCCGCAGATCAAGGCCGTCCAGATCATCATCGAGATCCTCTCCGTCCTCGAGCCCATCCATCACCGCCGCTTCGTCCATCGCGACCTCAAGCCGCATAACATCTGCGTCTACGAGGACCCGCTCGCCGTCCGCCTGCTCGACTTCGGTCTGTCGAAGCCCTACATGGAGGGCCACGGCTACGAGAAGGTCACGCGGCGCATGCAGGGCAAGGGCAGCGAGATCCCGGGCTCGCCGCACTACATGGCGGTGGAGCAGTTCCTGCGCCCGAAGGAGATCGATCTCCGCACCGACCTCTACGCCGTCGGCATCATCCTCTACGAGCTGATCGCGGGCATTCCGCCCTTCCGCGGCATCTACCTGCAGGACATCCTCCGCCAGCACAAGGAGAACGAGCCGCCGCGGATCGAGAACACGGTGGACGGCGGGCCGATCTCGTATCGCCTCTGGGACGTGGTCGAGAAGTCGCTCGCCAAGAAGCCGGAGAGCCGCTACCAGAGCGCCGCGGAGTTCAAGGAGGCGCTCTTCGACGTCCTGAACATGCTCAACAAGCGCCGCCGGCCGCGCAAGGACCTCGACTCCCAGTACCGCATCGTCAAGAAGCTCGGCACCGGCGGCAACTCCGAGGTCTTCGAGGTCGAGACCCGCGAGGGCGCCGAGCGCTACGCGCTCAAGATCGCCCGCGAGGGCGCCACCGACTGGGACGAAGAGACGCTGATGAACGAGGCGGATCGCGCCCTCGTCCACGAGAACATCGTCCGCGTCCACGAGTTCGGCTCCTTCGAGGGGCGTCCGGCGCTCGCGATGGAGATCATGGAGGGCGGCAGCGTCGAGGAGATCCTCGAGAGCTGCCGCGAGACGGGGCTCGAGGAGCACGTCTTCTACCGCACGATGATCGACATCTGCCGCGGGCTTCACCACGCTCATCAGAAGAACATCGTTCATCGCGACGTGAAGCCGGGCAACATGCTCCGGACCCTCGACGGTCGCACCAAGGTCTGCGACTTCGGCATCGCCAAGCGCTTCGAGCAGACCGGCGACGAGATGCAGGGCGCCAAGAACACCACCCTCGCCAAGGGTACCGCGCAGTACATCTCGCCCGAACAGTGCGACCTGCAGGGCCGCGTCGATCGCCGCGCCGACATCTACTCGCTCGGCGTGATGATGTACGAGATGCTGTCGGGCAAGCTGCCCTTCACCGACGGCATCCTGATCATGCAGCACCTCCAGACCGATCCGCCGCCGCTCGAGGTGAAGGGCAACTACAAGAACCCGGATGCGCTCTGCGCCATCGTCGAGAAGGCGATGAAGAAGAGCCCGGATCATCGCTTCCAGTCGATGAAGGAACTCGCGCAGGAGATCGTCCGGGTCTCGAAGCTGGAGCCCCAGAAGAAGACCCACAAGCCGGTCACCCTGTCCACCATTCCCGAGGAATGGAAGCAGGAGATGGCCAAGAACGCGGGTCTCACCGACTCCGCGACGGCGCTGTTCGAACAGACGTCGCGACGGAGCAACACGCTGAAGATCGCCGTCGCCGCGGCCGTGATCGTCGTCGCGGTCGTGGTCGGCATCGTCATGTCGAAGAACGACGCGCCGCGGCCCGGTCCGGCCGGCGACTCGCTCCAGGCCGAGTTGGCCC
>JBFIHP010000607.1:0-2877 GCA_041601735.1 Planctomycetota bacterium
CCCCCCGAGCAGCCGCTCGAGCGGCGTCGCCCCGGCGACCTCGGCGGTCACCAGGAAGGCCCGCCCGGGCAGGCCGAGGCGACGCTCCTCGCCCCAGCCCAGGACCTGCGGGCAGCCGACGCCGAGCTCGCGGAGGAAGGCGAAGTTCGCGGCCTCGCGACGACAGTGGCTCGGCGCGAGGAAGCGCAGGAGCGCGGCCGGACCGGAGGGATAGACGAAGCGCTTGACGAAGACGGCCCCGTCCGGGCTCGCAAGCCGCAACACGCGGGAGCGCGGGTCGGCGTTGACCGTCTCGCCGTCGAGGGCGAAGACGTCGTCGAGGTCGGCGATCCCGAGCGCCGCGAGACGCGGATCGTCGGCGAGGACGAGGCGAGACCGCGCGGCGATCATGCGGCTCAGCCGGCCTTCAAACCGTAGCGGCTCTCGAGCACGTCGAGGTGGTGTTGCTCGTGACCGGCGATCATCCACAGGAGCACGCGCGGCGTGGACATGCGACCATCGACGCGGCCGATCTCGTCGAGGTGCTTCGCGGGGATCGACTCGAGCAGCGAGCGGGTCGCCCTTCGCACCGCGTGACGGTCCTCGAGGATCTCGGCGAAGGGGCGGTCGTTCGCTCCGGAGTTGCGGGCGAAGAGGTTCTCGTCGAAGCCGGGGATCTCGATGCCGGGCTCGCGCGCCACCCAGAGGGCGCGGGCGGCCAGGATGCGCTCGCAGTCGGCGAGATGCGCCACGAGCTCCTTCACCGACCACTTGTCGAGGGCGTAGGCCTTCTCGGCCGCGGACTCCGAGAGCCCGGCGAGCAAGGAATCGAAGTGCGCATCGAGGAGATCGAGCGCCGCGACGAGGGAATCGGCCGGCGCCTTCAGGACGTAGCCGCGAGAGCGGTCGGTCATCTCGTCGTCGGCCGGTCGGAGAATCTGGATCTTGTCGGTCATGTCCGGGCTCCTCGTCGAACGCGGCTCCGGTGGAACCGCACGGCGCCATCATAGCGATCCTCGGGTCGGCGTCCGAACAGGAGCCGGAGAGCTCCGCTCCGCCCTCGGGGTCGATCGATCCGGCCGGAAGACGGCAATGGCGGAGGAAAGAACGGGCCGCTTGTCCTATACTCGGGGCCGGCCCCCGGGCGGTTTCGAGGGCAACCGACGATCGCTCCGAAAATCAGCCCGGCCGCCGACCGTATGGTCCCCGTCGGGCCCGGACCGTCCGTCGCGATCCGCCCCCGGCCACCGGAGAGCATCTCGAGCATGAATGCCGTCGACCTGGTCATCCTGATCGTCATCGCATTCAACGGCATCCTGGGCCTCGTGCGCGGCGCCGTCTGGCAGGTCCTCCGGCTCGCCTCCATCGTGCTCGGGGTCTGGGCGGCCGCCCGCTACGGCCGGGACTTCCACGACCTCTTCCCCGCCTCCTGGGGCATCTCCGCCGAGGTCGGCATCCACGTCGCGCGCATCGTCCTCTTCCTCTCGGTCTACCTCGTGATGTTCGGGGTGACCAACCTCGCCCAGGCCCTGGTCAAGAAGGTGAAGCTCGGCGGCATGGACCGGACCCTCGGCGCCCTCCTGGGCGCGGGCAAGGGCGCCCTCTTCTGCTGCCTCGTCCTCTACCTGCAGTTCTGGCCGCTGGTCGGCGAGGTCCAGGCGATCCACGACCAGCTCCACGGAAGCGCCGACGGGACGATCCCCGCATCGCGGGCCAATCGATTCTTCATCGAGCACGTCCGCGAGCGCGTCAATGCCGTGGTGCCGGAGGAGACCCGGGACAGCCTGCAGAAGACCCTCGACGAGCTCGACGAGGCCAAGCGGGCGGCCGAAGCTCTCGAGAACCGCTGAGACTCAGCCGCGCAGGGCCTCGATGGCCTCGGCGACGTAGTCCCTCTGCGCGCGCGGCGCCGCGCGGCCGAGATGCTCCTGCAGCCCGCGCACCGCGAGGAAGAGCTCGAGCGCGTCCTTGCGACGGTCGAGGGGGCCGCGCAGCAGGTCCGCGCGGCGGATCATGAGATCGATGCGCTTGGTGTCCTCGGCCGGCGTCTCGAAGGCCTCGACTCGCGCCCAGGCGGCCTCGGCATCGGCATGTCGCCCGGCCAGCAGATAGGCGTTGCCCATCTCGTAGTGACTGCCCCAGTCGTCCTTCACGCGCTCGCTGCCGGCCAACCGATCGGCCGCCGCGACGTAGATCTCGAGGGCGCGGGCGCGGATGGCCTCGAGAGCCGATCGCGCCTCGGGCTCGCTCGCGGCGTCCCGCTTGCGCGTGGCGACGGAGTACATCACGTTGGCCGCGGCGAGGACCTCCGGGACCTCCGGTCGACGGCGCTCGAAGGACTCGAGCGCCGCCAGGGCATCGTCCTGCCGATCGACGCTGTGGTCCGAGAGATAGAAGACGAGGTCCATGAAGGCCAGGGGCGCGACCTCGGTGTCGTGATACAGCTGAGCGAGATCGCTCAGGGCCTCGACCTTCTCGCCGGGGGCCAGATTGCGGGTCGCCTCGTGGAGAGCTCGAGCCCGCTCCTCGCGCTGAAGGCGCTCCTCGGGACTCCGTGCCGGTCGCTCGCCCTCGGCCCGGACCGCCTGATCCCCGTCGCCGGCCGAGCGCTCTCCGCAGGCGCCGATGAGCCCCGAGAGGCCCGCGAGCAGCAAGACGAGGACGATGCGCCTCGCCCGCCCCCACCGGGACGGAGACCTGAGGCGAGACGAGATGCGCTGAGGCTGCTTCATGCTGACTTTCCTGCTGGCCCGGAGTATCCGAGCGTCGTTTTGCGTTAACGGAGATGTCCGACCAAGATGGTGGATCGGATCGACGGAGAATCGACGCAAAATGAAGACCGAAGCCCCGAAAGTCCCCGTCCCGGCGGCGCTGATCCTGATCATCCTGGCCCTCGGC
>JBFIHP010000608.1:0-2873 GCA_041601735.1 Planctomycetota bacterium
CCGAGGGCCTGCGGCGGGTCTACGACGAAGTGCAGGCCTCGAGGCCCCGGCGGTAACGCCGGCGCAGGCTGCGCTCGCCCGCGGCATCGAAGCGCGCGAGGTGCCGGAGCCGGCCTTCGACCCGCACTGCAAGTCGGAACCCCGGGGCGCCGTACGCGAGCAGGCGCAGCTCGCCCTCGAGATCGGCGTAGAACTCCGGCGTCGGTCGCAGGCGATCGTTCACCAGGAGGCCGGTGACGATCTGGCGGCCCTCCCGTCCCATGCAGGCGGTCTTGTCGCCTGCGATCTCGAAACCCTCGGCCCGGGCGAGGGCGGCGATCGGTCCCGTGAGTTCGAAGAAGTCGCAGTCGGCCGAGAAGGCGAGGTCGTCGAGGTAGCGACTGTGCACGAGACCCCGGCGCCGGGCCAGTCGAGCGATACGCCGATCGAGACGGGCCAGCGCGAGGTTGGCGAGGATGGGCGAGCTCGGCGCTCCCTGGGGCAGCGCGCCGTGGCGGAAGGCGAGGGCGAGGACGAGCTCTGCGACCTCGGCACGAAGACCGAGTTCGAGCAGGGCCTCGCCGACCTGCGCCGGCCTGACGCTGCCGAAGAAGTCGCGCAGGTCCATCGTCAGCACGAAACGGCGGCCGCGATGACGCTCGGCGTGATCGACGAAGGAGCGCCCGCGGAGCCCGCCGAGGACGAAGCCGGGAGCTTGCAGGGCCCGGGCCAGACGGTCATGGAGCCGCGCCTGGATCTCCTTCAGGGGCGGGTCCGGGATCGCGATCAGGCGCGCGCCGCCCGCGGGTTTCGGCAGGGCGATCTCGCGGTACCGCGATCCGGCCGCCGCCGCGAGGCGACGCAGCTCCACGGGCGCGGTGCCGAGCCGGTCTGCGAGGCCCGTCACGTCGATCGTCCGGAACTCGTCGTCGCGCAGGCGCCACATCGCTCGATCCAAGAGGTCAAAAGGGGGGGCGGGGCGGTTCCGGAGAACCGACCGGCACGATCGCGCGCGCGACTCGTCAAGGCGATTGAACGATCTGCCCTTTCGGGAGGGAACGGATCCGACTCGACGACCCCGGTGAGTTCGCGCGCGCTGGCCGGTCGCCCCGAAGGGCGCCCCTCCCAGCTTTGACGATGAGCGAGCTCCTCCGTCCGGACGGCGACCGGGCCCGGCCCGAGGAGGTGGGACCGGCGAACGGTTGCGAGCTGGCGGAGAAACCCTGATCGCCCGCCCGGGCGATCCTGGTCGAGTCGGCTCATCTCCGGTCCCGATCGTCCGAGATCCCGGCCTGGCCGACGCGCGCATGATAGACGAGGAGAAGGCCTGCGGAAGGGTACGCGCGCGCTTCGGGCGCTGCGAGCGCTGGAGCGGCGGCTGAAGGTGCTGGCGGGAATGTGGCATGCGGTCGCGCGGACCTACGGTGCCGACATACGGGACATACGGTGCCAGGCACGTTCCGCCGGGGCGCGGGGTGAGACTGCTGAGGTCCATGGCATCAAGATGCTCTCATGGGAGCCGAGGGAACGGTGTACTCGAAGGTCCGGGGTGGCGGCGCTCTCGGCTGGTCAGATGTCGGAATTCAGAGGCGAGAATCCAAGAAGGCAGCCGCAGCCGCCGTCGCCAAGGCACCCTGGGTCCGCTCGACTCCGGTCGTTGGCGGTTCTCCGAGAGCAGCTGAAGCCGGCGCTCCAGCGCTTTCGAGAAACTCGAAACGAGGGCGCGTCGAGGTCGTCCGGTTAGGATGCGACGAACACGGCAACAGGAGAACGGCATGACCCGATTCACCCCACGCGGCCTCGCTCTCGTCCTCGGCGGTTGCCTTCTGGGTTTCGCGGCCGCGCAGCTCGTCCCGGAGAGCCGGGCCGCAGCCCGGCCGGAGCCGATCAAGCTCGGCATGCCCGCCTCGTCGGTCGTGAGCTACCAGGGCCACCCGAGCAAGATCAGCTACGGTCCCGAACACCAGGTCTGGTACTACGCCGACGCCGATGGCCGGGTCACCGCGCGCTTCTGGCTGAACGAGGGGCTGGTCGTGCGCATGAGCGGCGACTGAGGGCGGCTCGCGCTCAGCAGCCCTCGGGCTTCGGGATCGGGACCGGCTTGCGCTCGCGATCGACGTTCACGTAGGTGACCTCGGCCGCGGTGACCCAGACGCAGGCGCGGGGCTGTTCGAATCGTTCGGCCCAGACATCGACCTGCACCGTGATCGAGGTGCGTCCGATCCGCACCGTCTTGCAGAAGAAGCTGACGACGTCGCCGACGAAGACCGGTTCCTTGAACTTGACGCCCTTCATCGCGATGGTCACGACCCGGTCGCAGTTCTGGGCGCGGCAGTGGACCGCGCCCGCCAGGTCGATGTGCGAGAGCAGCACGCCGCCGAAGATCGTCAGGTGGACGTTGGTGTCGCGGGGCATCATCGACACCTTGATGGCCGGCTCGCGACGGGGCTTGGTGTGGTCTTCGGTCATCGTCTCTCCTTGGTTGCGGGCATTGTCCTCGATCGCGGCCTCGAGGGACAGCCCGGCATTTCGCGGTCCGATCGGCCACCGATCTCGACCTCTCCTCCATGCCCGAGGATGAAGCGAAGATGCAGGTGAGGGAGGCCGACGTCGAGCTGGCCGCGCGTCTGCTCGGCGGGCGCGACACCCACAGCCGCGCCCGCGTCCTGATCGACGACTGGGGCGGCCTCGATCGCCTCGCAGGAGCGAGCGTCGGTGAATTGCGGGGTCGCGGGAGGCTGCGCCCGGCGGAGGCCGAACGGATCCGCGCGGCCGTCGAACTCGGCCGTCGTCTGAGCGAGCGCGCGGCCACCCGGGCGCGCTTCAGCGGCGGTCGAGCCGTCTTCGATTTCGTCGCCCCGAGTCTGCGGGCGCTCGAGCAGGAGGTCTTCGAG
>JBFIHP010000609.1:0-2873 GCA_041601735.1 Planctomycetota bacterium
CCTCGAGCTTCTGCGCCTGGACGAAGCGCTGCTGGAGTTCCTCGTGCTCCGCGGCCTCGAAGGCCGTGCCGAGCAGATCGCCGAGCGAGGCGGCGAAGGCGGCTTCCTGCTCGGTCCAGGCCCGTGGTCCGTCGGTGCCCTCGTTGCAGATGACGCCGATGATCTCACCGCGGCGGCGGATCGGCGCGTCCAGCATGCTCGTGATGCCGAAGGGCTCGAGATAACTCTCGGTGAAGGCCGCGGTCCGGGGGTCCTGCCGAGCGTCGTTCGCGTCGATCACGCGGGAGCGATCGAGGGCCTCGAAGTAGGGCAGGTACTCGCGGATCTCGAAGGCGAAGTCCCGATCGTGGCGGTTCTCGCCGCGGTGATAGAGGTCCAGGCAGATCAGGCGGTCACCGTCTTCGTCGAGACGCCAGACTCCGCAGCGCTCGACCCTCAGCGTCGCGGCGGCGACCTCGGTGATGCTCAGGAGGGCGCGCTCGAGGCGGCTGACGCCGAAGCCGAGGTCCTGGGAGAGGCGGACGAGGGTCTCGGCGAACTGGGGACCGTCGTTGCCGCTGGCTGGGGCGGAGGTCATCGCGGCTGTTTCCGTGGACGGAAGAAGAGCCTCGATTAGAAGGGCGCTGCCCTGCTGCGTCCAGCACAAAGGACGAAGACCACCGGCTCGGAGCTGGGGAACACGAGCCCCTCAGCGCCGCCCGGGCGCCCAGGTGCCACCGTCGAAGCGCCAGGCCCGGTCGATGTAGACGAAGCGGGCGAAGGTCTCGGTCGGCTGGGCCTCGACCTGCCTGCGATATTCGTCCCAGGTGACGATCGCTCGTCCCTGGCGGCGTAACGAGACGTTCACCTCGGCCAGGATCGCGCGCTGACGCTCGGGGCTCAGGGCATCCAGATCACGCTCGATCGTGACCGGCACCCCGACCGTCGGCGGGTTGTTGCGCAGGTTGCGCGGCTCGCCGTAGACGGGCCGAGCGAACTCGAGTCGCGCGAGCGGGAAGAGGGAGTTCTTGATCGGTTCGAGTTCCTCGGCCGTCACACCGGTGAAGGCGCCGCCCGCTCGAGGATCGGGGACTCGATAGCTGCCGTCCTCGGGATCGGCGAAGGCGAAGTGCGAGAGGAAGGCCCAGAGATCGCCGCGCCTCCAGGCGCCCAGGGCTTCGGCCACGAGGATGTCGGGGTCGGGTTGTCCGAGGCCGAGCGGCGAGATTCGACCGAGAGGCGGTCGATCGCTCTCGCCCGGCGCCTCTCGCGTGCTGCTGCAGGCGGCGGCGACCGTGACCAGGAGCGCGATCAAGACGAGGCGAACGCGGATGATCTTGGCTGTCATTTGAGGTTGTATCGATCGATCTTCTTGTAGAGGTTGCTGCGCTGCATGCCGAGCACTTCGGCCGTCCGCTTGATGTTCCAGTCGTTCTCCGCGAGCTTCTTCTGGAGGAAGAGCCGCTCGCTCTCGGCCTTGAATTCCTCGAAGCTGCCGATCGAGAACACGTCGCCGTCCTCGGGATGCGGTTTCTGGCTGCTGAGTCGCTCGATGTCGCCGGCGGCGATCTCGTCGTCGACGGCCAGCAGGAGGACGCGTTCGACGAAGTTGCGCAGCTCGCGGATGTTCCCGGGCCAGGGCAAGCCCTTCAACAGTTCGACGGCTTCCGGCCGGAAGGGGCGGGGGCCGAGCTCGTACTTGGCCACGACCTCGTCCATGAAGCGTTCCAGGAGGAGCGGGATGTCCTCGCGGCGTTCACGCAGCGGCGGCAGATGGATCGGGATGACGTTGAGTCGGTAGAGCAGGTCTTCGCGGAAGCGGCCCTCGGCCACCTCCTCCTCGACGATCTTGTTGGTCGCGGCGATGACGCGAACGTCAACCGCGACGCCCTTGGCGGCGCCGACGCGTTGAACCTCTCCCGACTCGAGCACGCGCAGGACTTTGGCCTGCGCGGCGAGATCCATGTCGCCGATCTCGTCGAGGAATAGGGTGCCGCCGTCGGCCTGTTCGAAGCGGCCGGTCTGGGCGCGATCCGCACCGGTGAAGGCGCCCTTCTCGTGGCCGAAGAGCTCGGACTCGATCAGCTCGCGGGGAATCGCGGCGCAGTTCACGTCGACGAAGGGCGCGGCCGCCCGGCGCGAGAAGGCGTGGAGGTTTCGGGCCACGAGTTCCTTGCCGGTCCCGTTCTCGCCCGTGATCAGGACCCGCGCGTCGGTCGGAGCGATGCGCTCGATCGTGGTGCGAAGCTTGCGCACGGCCGGCGACTCGCCGCAGATGCGCCAGCGATCGGCGAGCTCGGTCTTGAGCTCGCGGGTCTCGTCCGCGAGACGGGCCCGGTCCGCGGCGTTCCGGACGCAGAGCAGGACCCGGTCCTGGTCGAGCGGCTTCTCGATGAAGTCGAATGCGCCGCGCTTGGTGGCCTCGACCGCGGTCTCGATCGTCCCGTGCCCCGAGATCATCACCACGGGGAGATCGGCCCGCAGCTCGATCATCTTCGTGAGGCACTCGAGACCGTCCATCTGGGGCATCTTGACGTCACAGAGGACGACGTCGATCGCCGGATCCTGTTCGAGCGCGTGGAGCCCCCGGCGCCCGTTCTCGGCCTCGACGACCTCGTGCTTGGCGTAGCGGAGGATCATCGCCACCGACTGGCGGACCGAGTCGTCGTCGTCCACGATGAGGATCTTCGCCATGAGCGGGTCCTTTCCGGAGTCTCGACCAGAGCTTAGCATTTTCGACACGAAGGGAGCCCGACCCAGTTGCTCGATCGTCTCGCCATGATCCGCGCCCGCTCACCCCGCCGAGTCGTCGGCCTGAACGTCGGCACCTCGCTCGACGGCATCGACGCCGCGATCCTCGAGGTCGCGGGCCAGGGCTTCGAGACCCGCTTCCG
>JBFIHP010000610.1:0-2866 GCA_041601735.1 Planctomycetota bacterium
GCTAGCGGTCGCCATTCGATCGCACCGCCACCGGGGAGCAGGCGCCATGGCCATCAACACGACGGATGTGAACATCATCCTGGAACGACTGGAGGGCTCGACCCGCAAGTCGCACCAGACGACCGCCGTCGCGGGCGTCGAGGTCCCCGTCTCCGACATCGCGGTCCTGAAGTCCAACGATCTCTTCGGTCAGGTACCGGACGAAGAGCTCGAGGCCCTGGTCGAGCTGGGCGAGACCCGGCGATTCGAATGCGGCAGCTGGCTCTTCGAGGCGGGAGAGCCCTGCACGCGCATCTACGCCGTGCAGCGCGGCATCGTCGAGATCCGCCGCAAGTACGAGGGCGACGACGGCCGCGCGGCCTTGCTCGGGCCCGGCGAGGTCATCGGGCTTCTGGGCGCCCTGACCGGCGGCAAGCACCGCTCCGGCGGCTTCATGCCCGAGGGTGCCGAGGTCCTGATCATCGAGGGCGAGCGCTTCGCCGCCTCGCTCGAGCAGTTTCCGGTCATCTCCGCCACCCTCGTCCGCGACCTCGCGGGTCGCCTCATGGGCGTGGTGAAGAAGTCCGATCTGGTGCCCTCGTCCCTGCGCCAGCTCGAGGGCAGCCTCGCCCATTTCGATCTGGCCGTCGTCCTGCAGAGCCTGATCGCGAATGAGACCTCGGCGGGTACCCTGACCATCCTCGACGAGAACGACGACGCCGTCGCCGACGTGCTCCTCGGCTGCGGCCGCATCGTCGCCTGCCGTTTCCGGGACCAGACGGATCTCAAGGCCTTCCAGGAGCTCTTCCTGGTGGATCACGCCAAGCTCCGGTTCTTCTACGTCGAGAGTGACGAGGCGGGTCGCGCGGCCGAGTGCTGCGAGATGGGACTCGGCGGCATGTCGGGCGTCGGCCTGCTCATGGACTGCGCCCGCATCGTCGATGAAAACCGCCGGCTCGAATCCGGTCCACTGGGACATCCCCAGACCCGCCTGCGCCGCAGCACGGTCGAGTCGGAGTGGGAGGATCGCGAGACCGCCCATCTCTTCCGCCGGCTCATCCGCCGCCTCGGAAAGGTGCGCAGCGTCGGCGAACTCCTCGCGCTCGAGAAGGCCTCGCGCTTCGAGATCCTCTCGCTCCTCGACTGGATGATCGAAGAGGGTCAGATCGAAATCGTCTCCTGAGAGCGATCCCGTTCAGACCTCGAAGCGGTCGGCGACGAAGGACCCGTCCTCGATCCGGCTCCCTCCCGCGATCTGCCGCGCCGCCATGCGGCCGACCTCCCACGAGGTCGTGACCCCGTGGCCCCCGAGCCCCGCCACCCAGAAGAAGCCCGCCACGCGCGGGTCCCATCCGATCACGAAGTTCCGGTCCGGTGCGAAGGTGCGGATTCCGGCCCAGAAGCGCGCGATCGGCAGGTCGCCGAAGGCCGGCAGGTGCCGGCTCAGCTTGTCGAGGAGCAGGGCGGTGACCGAGGGGTCGAGGTCGGGCTCCCCCGGCTCGACCTCGGACTCGTCGCCGGCGCTGAGAAGCAGGCCGCCGGATTCGGGGCGCAGGTACCAGTCGGCGTCGATGTCCCAGACGAAGGGCCAGCCCGGGTCGATCCGGTCCAGGGCGCCGGTGAAGAAGAGATGACGGCGGAGCGGGCGGAAGGGGATCGGCGCGGCGCCGGCCATCGCGGCGACCCGGCCGACCCAGGGCCCGGCGGCATTGACCACGACGTCGGCGGAGCGGTAGCCCTCGCTGGTCTGGACCCCGACGACCCGGTCCTTCTCGGTCACGATGTCGATGAGGGTCGTGCCGGTCTCGAGGCGCGCGCCATGTCGGCGCGCCTCGCGCAGGTAGTGATCCAGGAGGCCGGCGACGTCGATCACGCCGTCGCCCGGCGTCCAGATCGCGGCCTCGGCGTCACAATCCTCGAGCGTCTGCATCTCGAGCACGAGCTCGCCGCGGTCGAGGATACGACAATCCGGGGCGAGGGCTCCGGCGCCGTCGAGTTCGGCGAGGAGGCTCTCGAGACCCGCGCGGCGCCCGAGCAGGAGCGAGCCGTTCTGTTCGAAGCCGAAGCCGCTGCCGGGGCCGGCCCGGTCGCCGAAGGCCCGAGCGCTGTCCCGGGCCATGCGAGCGACGGCCGTGGGCCGGACGACCTGGCGGATCATGGCGGCGTTACGTCCTGAGGAGTGGGTGCCCGGAAGACGCTCCTTCTCGAGGATCAGCAGATCGCGGTCGCCGAGCGCCCCCAGATGGCAGGCGGTGGCGGCGCCGGCGAGGCCGGCGCCGACGATGACGACGCGTTCACGGTCTTTCCCCACATCTTGCATGAGTGCTCCCGGACCAGGGCCGCGGGATTGTGCGGCCCCGGGGAGCTCCGATCAACCGCCGGCCGTGGTCGCTGATCCCGCCCGCCGGTCGCGGGGCCGAAGCCCGGCGTCAAGTCCCTGCCCCGGGGGGATTTCGAGCCCCGGCGACTGAAGAGATCGCGCGACCCTGCCGATCAGGAGGAGGGGAGATCGGGTCCCGTCGGGCCCTTCGCACTTGGGATCGACCTTGCGAGTTCTTATCAGGTGTCCCTGAGCAGGGAATGGCGCGGGACCGAGCGGCGCCGAGCCCGAGCCAACGAGACGGATGACCATGCGACCCAATCTGGATTACTACATGGCAAGCGTCGATGGCTGGCCCTTCGAGGTCGGCGTCGACATGGCTCACGCCCAGGCCGGGGACAGCAGCGATCTTCCCTACCGGACTCACCTCAGGCTCGAACTGAATCACCCCACCGCTGGAATTGACCAGCGTGTCTCCGCTGGCGCTCATCTGAGGCACGATCTCGGTCGAGTACAAGGTACCGCGCCCTTCCGGCTGGAACATCGTCAGCCATTCGAAACGCGGCA
>JBFIHP010000611.1:0-2851 GCA_041601735.1 Planctomycetota bacterium
CCTTCGCGTCCGGCCGATTAGGCTCGGGAAGCCGGGAATTCAGGAAAGGGAACAAAGACCATGCAGCGTCCAGCCATGAGGTCCACGGGGCTCGTCTTCCTCGTCTTGATTCTCACCGTCGCGGTGTCCGCCCAGGACGTCGAGGAGCGGCTCAAGAAGCTCGAAGAGGCCAACCCGCAGCTCGTCGAGCAGAACGCCCGGATCCTCCAGCGCCTGCAGACGGCCGAGACCAGGAACGCCTCGCTCGAGGAGCGGCTCGCGGCCGCGGACGACCTCAATCAGCGCAAGTTCGACGTCCTCATCGACCAGCTCGGGCAGAGCATGGACGACCTCGGGCGCGGCAGCGGAGGCTATGGCGGCGGCGGCAGCACCAGCCGCTCCGGCTTTCCCCTGCAGTTCTACGGGACCCTGCGCTGGGAGGTCGCCTACAGCGATTCGCGCTTCAATCGCGCCGTCGATCCCCAGTGGGTGCGCCCCGAGGACGGAATCGTGGCCGACGACGACGACGATCAGTTCGTCATGGACGTGCGCCGATCGACCCTCGGCCTGAACACCGACCTGGGCAAGATCGGCTTCGCCCGCGTGCGCGGCAAGCTGGAGTTCGATTTCGCCAGCTACGACTTCAACGAGTCGGAGAGCGTCGCGGGCGTCCGCCTGCTCTTCGCCTGGGTCGATCTCGATCTCGGGAACGGCTTCAGTCTCCGCTTCGGCCAGGACTGGGACCTCATCTCCCCGCTCGACCCCATCGTCGATAATCAGCGGCACCTCTGGGACACGGGCAACCTGGGCGATCGACGACCGCAGGCCCAGTTCTTCTACAACGGCGGCAGTCGCGAGGGTGTCGAGTACAGCTTCGGCGTCTCGGTCGGGCTGACCGGCGCCATCGACAACCGCGATCACGACGTCGGCTTCGGCACCTTCCTGTCCACCGAGCGCGACGGCTTCGACTCCGGACAGCCGCACATCCAGGTGGCGGCCAGCGTCGCCTTCGACTCCTGGGTCGCCGACCGGCGGATCGTGCTCGGCGGCTCCTTCGCCTGGGGCAAGCTCGAGACCGACACCGAGTTCCTCGGCAACGACGACTTCACGTCCTGGCTGGTCGCGATCGACTTCCAGATTCCTCTGCTCAGCGGGCTCGACCTGCGCGGCGAGGCCTTCATGGGGCAGGCCCTCGGCGACTTCCGCGGGGGAATCTCGCAGTCGCTCAACGTCACCATGGGCGAGGAGATCGACAGCCGAGGCGGCTGGGCCGAGCTTCACTGGCAGGCCACCGATCTCTTCGGCCTGGCGGCCGGCGGGTCGATCGACAATCCGGATGCGGACGACCTGGAGGTCGCTTCACGCGCCTCCAACTGGACGCTCTACGTGGCCTCGCGATTCGACTGGGGCGACGGGCTGCGCAGCGGCCTCGACGTCATCTTCTGGAAGACCCAGTACATCGGACGCGACGACGGTGACGCCATCCGGGTGAACGCCTTCGTCGAGCTCTCCTTCTGACGAGCCTCCGGAACCGATCGAGGACCGAGTCGGGCCGCGACCTCGTCGCGGCCCTTTCCGTGACCGGACGGCCGGCCATTTGCGGCGGACCATCCGGACGACGCCACCCGCGGGGCCGGCTGAGGAGGGTTCGACCATGAGTTCCGAGATCGACGTCTTCATCGAGCACGCCCGGAACAAGGGCATGGATCACGCGACGATCCGAATGCTCCTCCTGTCAACGGGTTGGAAGGAGAAGGACATCGTCGAGGCCCTGGCCAAGACGAGCCTGGACCTGCCCATCCCCGCGCCTCCCGACAGCGGGAGCGCCCGGGAGACCTTCCTCCACCTCCTGGCGACGGCTGCGCTCTATTCCGCCCTCGTGGCGGCCGTGGTGATCTTCTTCACCGGGATCGAGCGGCTCTTCCCCGACGCCACGCGTCCGGTCTGGTCCGAGAACTACGAGCGCAGCACGGTTCGCTGGTCGTTGGCCTGGCTCTTCGTCTCGCTGCCGCTTTACCTCTGGATCAACGCGGTCCTCCTGCGCGGCATGCTCGCCAAGCCCGAACGCGCCTGGTCCGGCGCGCGACGCTGGCTCGGGCATCTCACGATGTTCCTCGCGGCCATCGCCCTCGGCGTCGATCTGATCGTGCTGCTCCAGCGGATGCTGGAGGGCGAGCTCGGCACCCGCTTCCTCCTGAAGGTCGTCGTGGTCCTGGTGCTGGCCGGATTGATGTTCGGCTACTTCATGATCAGCCTGCGGCAGGCCCCGGATCGTCCCGAGGCCCGACGCTTCCGTCGCGCCTTCCTCGGCGCGGCGATCCTGGTCGCCGGCTCGGCCCTGGCCTGGGGATTCGGCATCGTCGGCTCCCCGGCCGAGGAACGGGCGCGGAGGCTCGATGACCAGCGGCTCGACGACCTGAAGGAGATCCGCCGCGAGATCGAGCGACTCTGCCTCGGCACGACCATCGGCTATCGCCGCGAGGTCCGCGACCTGGAGCGGCCCCTGCCTCGATCGCTCGAGGAACTGAAGGAGGCGGCGAGGCACATGAGGCCCGACATCGTCGATCCCGTGAGCGGCGAACTCTACGGCTACGAGGTCACGGGTGTGCACAGCTACCGGCTCGGGGCGAGCTTCGATCTGGTGCGCGACGAGGATGACGACGCCTTCTGGAATCACGCGCCGGGCCTGACCTGGTTCGAGATCGATCTCCTCGTCGACTGAGGAGTCGCCGGATCGGGCGCAGCATAGGAGCGCGGTTCAGTTCATCGGATAGAGCTCGAGCTCGCCGAAGCTCGTCTCGCCCTTGCGAATCGCGAGCGTGATGTCGCCTCTCGCTCGCGGCGTGAAGCCCGGTCGCAACCCGGCGACCAC
>JBFIHP010000612.1:0-2845 GCA_041601735.1 Planctomycetota bacterium
CACGACATGATCGGCAATGTCTGGGAGTGGACCGCGAGCGGCTGGGACGAGGCCTTGCGCCTCCGGCTCGACGGGGACACGATTCCCGAGCCCTCGCCCTCGCTGCGCGGCATACCCCTGGTCCCCCAGGACCCGGACCGGCCCTTCCCCTGGCAGTGGCTCGCCTCGGACTGGCGGAATCTCCGGGGTATCCTGAACGGTCGGCTGGGCGGGACGAGGGTCCTCCCTGCGGGGACGCGCACCGCGCGCTTCCGACCGGAGTCGAGCTATCGCGGGATGAGGATCATCCGCGGGGCCTCGTTCAAGAGTCCGATCCGCGGCATCGGTTCCGAGTTCGAGAGGCTCGAGAGCGCGGATGCGCGCGGCTGGGACATCGGCTTCCGCTGTGTCGTCTCCGTGGCGGAGATCGAGTTCCAGAAGGAGCTCGCCGCGGCCGTCCGGGATCTGGGTTGGAAGGACCCCTTTCACTACCTCCTCGCCGTCACGCCGGCGCAGAGGACAATCAGGGAGCTGGGACCGCGGGTCCTGCCCCATCTCGTGCGCACGCGGGCGAGCACGGATGATCGCACGGTCGGCGCTCGCCTCGACGCCCTCATCGACAGGATCGGAAGCAAACGGTGAACGAAACGAGCCCCGCACCCGAGACGCCGCGCGAGCTGAAGGCCCTGCTGTCTAGCCACGGCCTGGCGCCCAACAAGCGCTACGGTCAGAACTTCCTGGTCGAGCCGCGCATCCTCGACTTCATCATGCGGCAGGCCGAACTCGGCGAGTCGGACATCGTGCTCGAGGTCGGTACCGGGGCGGGCACGCTGACCGGAAGGATCGCGCTCGCGGCGGGATTCGTCGTCACCGTCGAGATCGACGCCGGCCTGCACTCGCTCGCGCGCGACGTGCTCGGAAACTCCGAGAACGTGCGCTTCGTCCACGGCGACATCATGGAGACGAAGACCCGGCTGAACGACGAGGTCTGCGCGAAGATCGATCAGGCGCTGGTCGATCCCGCGCTCAACGACTTCAAGGTCGTGGCCAACCTGCCATACAACATCTCGACGCCCTTCCTGAGCTCGCTCTTCGTACGCTACGGCGCGCCCGATCTGATGATCCTGATGGTTCAGAAGGAGCTCGCCCAGAATCTCGGCGCGGCGCCGGGACAGAAGGACTACGGGCCGCTCAGCATCCTGGCCCGACTCCTCGCCGACGTGGAGGTCGTGAAGACCCTCTCGCGTGAGGTCTTCTATCCCAAGCCGAAGGTGGAGTCGGCGATCGTGCGCATCCGGGGCAAAGGCATCGATCCGCCGCCGATCCTGCGCGCCTTTCCCCTGATCCGCTTCCTCTTCAGCGAGCGCCGCAAGACGACCCGGACGCTGCTCCGCAAGATCCCCGCCGTCATCGGCGGTCCCCTCAAGGAGGAGTCGGTCGATCGGGTGCTCGACCGCGCCGGCATGAGCGGGCGCGAACGCGCCGAGTCGCTCGAGCCCGAGACCTTTCTGCGACTCGAACGAGCGCTCGCGGAGGTGCTCGAGGAGGATTGACCGTGGCCGGTCGCATCCGGAGCGAGACCGTCGAACGCGTGCGCGAGGCGACCGACGTCGTCGACCTCGTCGGCGCCTACGTGAGCCTCAAGCGCTCCGGTCGCAACCACAAGGGCCTCTGCCCCTTCCACGACGAGAAGTCGCCGAGCTTCTCGGTGATGGCCGATCGCGGTCGCTATCACTGCTTCGGTTGCGGCCAGAAGGGCAACGTCTTCGACTTCGTGATGGCGATGGACCGCCTGACCTTCCCGGAGGCGGTCGAGATGCTCGCCGACAAGGCGGGGATCACGGTCGAGCGCGAGGAGGGCGGCGAGCCCCGGCGCGAGGGTCCGGCCAAGCAGGACTTCTTCCGTCTCAACCGCTGGGCCGCGGAGTTCTTCAAGCGGCGGCTGGCGAGCCCGCAGGGCGAGGTCTGTCGCGCCTACATCGAGAAGCGCGGCCTGTCGGAGCAGAGTCGGGAGGACTTCGGGCTCGGCTACGCTCCCGCCTCCTGGGACGCCCTGGTGAGCGCGGCCGCCCGCAAGGGCATCTCGGAGGCCCTGCTGATCGAGGCGGGCCTGGCGAAGCCCCGCGAGAACCGCGGCGGCTGCTATGACGCCTTCCGTGATCGTCTGATCTTCCCGATCCGCGACGCCCTCGACCGCATCATCGGCTTCGGCGGCCGGAGCCTCGACGGCTCGGAGCCGAAGTACCTCAACTCGCCGGAGACCCCGGTCTTCTCCAAGCGCAGGAGTCTCTACGGTCTCGATCGCCTGCGCGGCCTCAAGCCCGAGAATCCGCTCCTGGTCATGGAGGGCTACACCGACGTCATCATGTCGGTGCAGGCGGCGCAGGCCTTCGCGGTCGCGACCCTCGGAACCGCGCTCACCGAGGAGCACGCCAAGCTGCTCTCGCGCTACAGCCAGAAGATCGTCCTCGTCTACGACGGGGATTCGGCCGGTCGCAAGGCAGCCGAACGGGGCGCGGAGCTCTTCACCTCGGTCGATCTCGACCTCGAGATCGCCCTGCTCCCCGGCGGCCAGGACCCCTGCGACTTCTTCATCGAACGGGGTCCGGCCGGACTCGAGGACCTGCTCGGCGGGGCCCGCGACTTCTACGGCTTCGTCCTGGGCGAGGTCCGGGAGCGGCACGACACCGCCGACATCGCGGGCAAGGTCCGGGCCGCCGACGAGCTGCTTGCCCTGGCCCGGGCGGCCCTCAACCCGGTCAAGCGCGACGTGCTCCTCGATCGGATCGCGGTCGATCTCGAGATCCATCGCAAGGTTCTCGAGCAGCGCCTGCGCGACTTCGGCTCGCCCCGGCGCCAGCCGGAG
>JBFIHP010000613.1:0-2834 GCA_041601735.1 Planctomycetota bacterium
CCCACGACCCGGTAGTACCATAGCCAGACCTCGGGATTGATCGGCTCGCCGACGGTTCCGAGGATCCGCAGGGACTCGCGCGACCGCTTCTGCACCGGACGGTCGCCGGCCTTCATGATCGAGCGGATCGCCGTGGGCGCCGTGTAGAAGATCGTGGCCTTGTGCTTGTCCACGACGTCCCAGAAGCGACCGATGTCGGGGTAGGCGGGCGTGCCCTCGAACATGATCGTCGTGGCGCAGTTGGCCAGCGGGCCGTAGACGACGTAGCTGTGCCCCGTGATCCAGCCGATGTCGGCCGTGCAGAAGTAGATGTCGTCGGGCTTCAGGTCGAAGACGAGCTCGTGCGTGTAGGAGGCGTAGGTGAGGTACCCTCCCGTCGTGTGCAGGACGCCCTTCGGCTTGCCGGTGGACCCGGAGGTGTAGAGGATGAAGAGCGGATCCTCGGCCTCCATGGCCGCGGGTGCGCAATGACCGGCGACGTCGGCGGCGCCCATCTCCTCGGCCCAGTCGAGATCGCGCGGGTCGGAGGGAACCTCGGCGTTCGTCCTGCGGAAGACGATGACGTGCTCGACGTAGTCGAGGCCCTTCACCGCCGCCACCGTCGTGGCCTTGAGCGGGATCTTCTTGCCGCCGCGGACCCCCTCGTCGGCGGTGATCACCAGCGAGCAGCGCGAGTCCTCGATTCGATTCCGCAACGACTCGGCGCTGAATCCGGCGAAGACGATGTTGTGGATCGCACCGATGCGGCTGCAGGCCAGCATCGCGACGGCCAGCTCCGGCACCATGGGAAGGTAGATGCAGACCCGGTCGCCCTTGCCAACCCCTCGTTTCTTCAGGACGTTGGCGCAGCGCTCGACCCGGACGAGAAGATCGGCGTAGCTGATCCTCTCGGAATCGGCGGGGTCGTCGCCCTCCCAGATGATCGCGGTCCGATCGCCCCGACCAGCCGCGACGTGGCGATCGATGCAGTTCGCGCTGACGTTCAGCTGTCCGCCGTCGAACCACCTCACGTGGGCGGTCTCGAAGTTCCAGTCGAGGACCCGGTGAAAGGGCCGCATCCAGTCGAGCCGCCGCGCGACGTCGGCCCAGAAGGCCTCGGGCTCGCGCACGCTTCGGGCGTGCAGTTCACGGTAGGCGGAGAGCGAGGGCAGGGCCGAGGCTGCAGCCACCTCGGGAGGCGGCGAAAAGTACTCGTCCTCGTGGAGCATGACGTCCCCTTCGTTCCAAGAGCTGATTGCCGAGGGAGTTCCGTCGTTCCCGCCGGAGACGGACGACGGCAGCGCCCGCGACCATAAACTCCGGGGCCCCCGCCGCCAACCGAAGACCGTGGTTTCCGCCCCCCGCTCCGCTATAATCCCCGCTGTCTCAACCGGCGACCCACGCCCAGTCCGAATGCCGTTCCGTCCCGTGACCACCCGTCCGACGGACCAATCCGAGGTGTCTCATGCACGTGACAGTCTCTCGCATCCTGTCGAGCTTGCTCGTCCTCATCCTCGCCACCGCGCTTCATGCCCAGGCGCCGATCGACCTCCGTCTGAACGGCGAGCACCACGCCGCCGCGGCGATCGGCAGCATGATGGACATCAGCGTGGCCACGACACCGAACGTCTGGGGTTCGATCCTCTTCTCGGCCAACCCCGGACCGACGCTCGTCTACGGGCTCTACAACATCCCGATCGGGATCGACGCCACGACCATCGTGAGCCATCCCTTCTACTTCAGCGGGCCCTCGGGCGTGTTCACCGACAGCGTCCCGCTCCTGAACGACATCATCTGGGAGGGCGTCACCTACTACGCCTATTCCTACACCTACGATGCGAGCGACCCGACCGGCTTCGGCGCCTCGAATCAGGCCCGGGTCACCTTCACCCGCCAGGTGCTGGGCGGCGCGGACAGCGCCGGTTTCATCGGCGAGGACGTCACGCTGGACGGCAGCGCCATCGCGGCGCAGGGTCCGGTCCCGGGCAACCTGGCCGTCAACTGGAGCGTCGTCAACGGACCCGCGGGTCACAACGCGGCCCTCGCCGGCGACACCAGCCTCTTCCCGACGCTCAACGCCGATCTGCCCGGTAGCTACGACCTCGAGGTCTCGCTCGGCTTCCCCGGCACGACCGGCGGCGCGACCGACGTCGTGACCGTGGAGGTCTTCGACCTCGACGTCACCTCGCAGGCCCAGGGCGCCTTCAGCACCGCCGATCCGGTGCCCTACGCCGCGACCCTGACCGGCCCCGCCGGCGCGACGCTCAGCGTCGGCGCCCTCGCGACGACGAGCGGCTCGATCTCGGGCTCGAAGGCCGCAGGCCCCCTCTTCACCGGCTTCGACTTCGGCGTCCAGGCGAACGGCGGCCAGAAGCTCGGCCGCGGCCACAGCGTCGTCAACAACATCGGCGCCTCGCTCGCGACGACGCCTTTGGATTCGCTCGCCGCTCACCTGGAGCAGCCCCTCCTCGACCAGATCGAGACCCTCATGGAGACGGCGCTCTCCGCCGTCAACCTCGGCGGCTCGCTGAGCGGGATCCCGCCGATCTCCCTGGTCAACACCGCCTTCTTCACCGCGACCGCGACGCTCCAGTCGATCACCTACGACCCGAACATCGACGTCGAGCTGAACTTCGACCCCGGCGCCGTCGGCGTGCAGCTGACCCTCACCAACGTCGTCCTCGTCTTCGACGTCAACGGCACGATCATCTTCGCGCCCTACACGGACACCGGCACGCTGACGATGGCCACGGTGACGATCGACTTCGACCTGGTGCCGACGATCTCGGGCGGCATGTTCGCCTCGACGACCGCCAACGAGACCGCCACCGTCACGGGTTCCTCGCTGGTCTTCA
>JBFIHP010000614.1:0-2827 GCA_041601735.1 Planctomycetota bacterium
GAACGGGCCGCCTCCGGGATCGGTCACTGGATCCTTCCGGTCCTCGCGGCGGGACTCGCCCTCCCCTGGGCGGTCCGGGCCGCGGCGCCGCCGCCGGCTCTCGTCACCGGGCTCGGGCTGGCGACGATCCTGATCTTCCTCACCGCGGCCTGGCGGCTCTTCCTCGGCTACAGGATCGAGTACGAACCGCTCCGCCTCTCGCTCATGCTCGTCGCTCTCGGCGGCGCCTGTTCCCAGATGCTCCCGCTCCTCGGCGGCGAGGGGGAGATCGGCGCCACACTCTTCGCGCTGCGCGCGACTCTCGCCTTGACGACGCTGTCGCCCCTGGTCGCCGTCATCCTGAAGGACTTCCACCTCGCCGATCGCTCCCTTCCGGCACAGGTGCGACTGGCCTGCAACGGCATCATCTTCGTGATCCTCGCCTCGCTCGTCACGATCGTCGCCTGCGAGAACGGTCTCGGGCCCGCCGACGCCGACTTCGGCGAATACGCTCGCCACCGGAGCGCGCTGCTCACGCTGGTCTTCGTGGTCGTCGCCTGCACCTGCGTCGCGATGCTCCTCGCGACCCTCGCCTGCCGGCGCTTTCTCGACAACGTCGAGAGCCTGGTCGACGCGACCCGGAAGCTGACGCAGGGCAAGCTCGAATCCCTGGTCACCCAGCACGGCGGCACCGAACTGACGGCGCTCACCGGCGCCTTCAACGCCATGGCGGAGCGCGTCTTCCTCCAGACCCGCGAACTCCGCATCCTCGCCCGCGTCATGGACGGCACGAGCGACCCGGTCCTGGTCCTCGATCCCCTGCTGCACATCGTCTACGCCAATGACGCCTTCACCGCCAAGACCGGTTGGGCACGGGTCGCGACGATCGGGCGGTCGTTTCGCGATCTCTTCATCGGCGACGATGCCGCGCGCAAGGTCGCGGAGATCCAGGAGGACGTCGAGGCCGGACAGAGCTGGGCGGGTGAACTCGCGGTTCGCACCCAGTCGTCCGGTCGCCTCGAGTCCTTCGTGACGGTCTCGCCGGTCGTCCACGAGGGTCGAATCGTCCAGTACGTCGCCGTCCACCGCGATCTCTCCGCCCTCAAGCGACTCGAGAGCGAACGGCTCGCCTTCGCCGAGAACCTCGTTCGCCTGCATGCGGTCACCCAGGATCTGGTCTGCAGCCTCGACCTCGAGGAGGTGATCCAGCGCGCTGTCGCCGGGCTCCGCGATCGCTTCGGCATCCAGGCGCGGGTCTGGCTGGTCGGGGGCGCCGACCGTTGCGGTGACTGCGCGCTCGCCGTGGCCTGCTCGGCTCGCGATCGAGGCCCCTGCCTGGTCCTGCCCGAGACCTCGACGCGGCTCCCCTTCGAGATCGGTTGTGCCGGTCGCGCCGCGACGACGGGCGAGCGCTTCGTCAGCCACGGCAAGCCCCAGGACGAGGCGGTGCTCGCCGGCGAGCCCGACGAGCTTCGTCTGCCGGGCCTGCGGGCCGCCTATCCCCTCATCGAGGGCGGCGAGGTGAGAGGCGTCCTCGAGCTCGGCATTCCGGACAACGAACAAGGCCGCGTGCTCGACTCGATGAACCTCCTCGCCGAGGTTCTGGGTCAGGCCATCGCGAACGCCCGTCTCCATCACCAGGTCCGCAGCCAGGCCGACTACCTGAAGGCCACGACGCAGGACCTCCGCAGCGTGGTCGAGACGCAGACGAGCCAGGCCGAGGAGCTCCGCGAGGCGAACTCGAAGCTCGTCGAGGCGGAGCGGGTGCGAAGCACCTTCCTCTCCACCACCTCGCACGAACTCCGCACGCCGATCAGCGGCATGATGGGCTATCTCCGCCTCATCCTCGACGGGCTCGCCGAGGACCGCGAAGAGGAGCTCCAGTTCATCAGGGAGTCGCACGACCTCGCCCAGCAGCTCCTCCGCACGATCAATGATGTGCTCGACATCGCGAAGATCGACTCCGGACGCATCACCATCCACGGCGGCACCGTCAGCGTCGACGAGGTCCTCGTGGAGATCCGGAGCTCGACCGAGGAACCGGCTCGGGCGAAGGGGCTCGTGCTCGAAGTCGAGGGCGCCGAGCAGGAGCTGGAGGTGCAGGCCGACCACGACCGCCTGGTCCAGGTGCTCGGCATCCTCGTCGGCAACGCGATCAAATTCTCGAATCAGGGCCGCATCCGCATCCGTGCCGCCGCCGACGGCGCCGGCTTCGTCGAGTTCCGCGTCGCCGACGAGGGGATCGGCCTCGACCCCGCCGAATTCGAACGGGTGCTCGAGCCCTTCGTACAGGCGGACTCCGGCGATCGTCGCGTCTACGGCGGCAACGGCCTCGGCCTCACCCTGGCGCGCGACCTTCTCGCGCTCATGGGCGGCACGCTCCACCTCGAATCCGCAGGCCCCGGCCTGGGCGTGACCGCGGTCGCACGACTGCCCGTCGGCGTCGCGGTCACCGAGGACGAGCCGGCGGGAGCGCCGGACGGCGCGGGGCCCGTGGTCCTGCTCGCGGACACGGATCCCGTGTTCATCGAGCTCGTCCGCCGCGTCGTCCTGGATCACGACGGTCGCGTCCAGGTGGTCGGCAACGCGGCCGAGGCCGCCGCGGTCGCCGGCAGCCTGCATCCGGACTTCGTTCTCGCGGAGTTCAGCCTTCCGCACCAGGCGCACCCGCGACTTCGTAGCGGCCTCGACCTGGCTCGCGAGCTCGAGGCCGGACCGGACTTCGAATCGGCCTTCGTCCTGACGACAGGCCTCGATGCCAGCCGTCCGCCGCTGCTTGGCGCCCTGAGCGCCGGCCCGGACATCGAGATCGCCATCGGCGCTTATGCCCTGGCGCGGCTGACCGAGC
>JBFIHP010000615.1:0-2824 GCA_041601735.1 Planctomycetota bacterium
ACGCTTCGAGTTCCGTGCCCTCGTCGGCTTCGAGCGGGCCCTCCTCGATCGGATCGAACCCTACTGGACCCGGCGCCTCGTGCCCGGCCCCGGGCTCGAGGTCGAGGGCGCCGAACCGGACGACCTCGGCCGCGGCGGACTGCTTCTGGACTCGGAGCGCGCCGTCATCCTCCTCGACGAGTTCCAGGTCGCCGGCAGGATCCACTCCTTCGAGCTCGATCACTGGAGCGACGATCCCGGCGGATCGGTCTGGGAGCTGCGGCTGAACGGCGTCGTCCTGATGCAGCTGATCGGCCAGCCGAGACCGCGCGCCGCCAAGGCGAGCCTGAGGAACCTGCCGCTGGAGGCGGGCCGCAATCGACTGGTATTGCGGCGCCTGTCCGGCAGCGCCCTCCACGTCGAGGCCGTACGCCTGCGCTTCGAATAGGGCAAGGGTCGCGTCCGTCCCCGGCCCGCCGCATCGGCCTTTTGTCCCCACTCGTTCGCAGCGGGCTCGCTCGCGGTTATCATCGCGTCTCGAAGTCCTCCGGAGATTCTCGATGTCTCGACCCGGTCTACCGACCCTGGTACTCCTCGCCGCTCTGGCGACCTCGTCGCTCCATGCCCAGGACGCGGTGGTCGCCGAGAAGGCGATCGACGAGGTCAGCGTCGCCTGCTGGAACCTGCTCAACCTCTTCGACAACCACGACAATCCCTGGCGGCCCGACGAGGGAACGGCGCCGAAATCGCGCGCCGAGCTCCAGCGACTCGCGCGGCAGATCGACCGTCTCGACACCGACATCCTCGGCGTGGCCGAGGTCGAGAATCGCGAGGTGCTCGAGTCCCTGAATCTCTACCTCGAGCGTCCCTTCGCCCATATCGAACTGATCGAGGGCAACGACTTTCGCGGCATCGACGTCGGCATCCTGTCGCGCTTTCCGATCATCGCGGCGACGAGCCACCGTCAGATGCCGCTCGAGGGCGAGCATCGCTTCGCCCGGGACTTCCCCGTGTTCCGCCTGCAGCTCGCCGCCGGCCGATCGCTCGATGTCGGCGTGGTCCACCTCAAGAGCAAGCGAGGCAAGGCCGCCGAGAGCGACGCCTGGCGTCGCGCCGAGGCCCTGGCGATCGCCGAGATCGTCGCGCGTCGCCGCAAGCTCGAACCCGAGCTGCCCCTGCTCGTGATGGGCGATTTCAACGACCGGCGCGATGCGGCGACCCTGGCGCCGATCTTCGGCCTGCTGCGCGACCTCACCGTCTCGATCCCGATCGAGGAGCGCTACAGCTTCATCTACCGGCAGAAGGGCGAGCAGATCGACTTCGTCCTGGGTACGGAGGACGTCGCGGTGACCGGGGCGAAGATCGTCCACGACATCGACGACGTCTCCGATCACTACCCCGTGGTCGTGCGCCTGCCGGTGCCGGAGAAGCTCGCGCGCACCGTCCTACCCGCCGGGTCGGCGCCGCGCAGCGAGGAACTCGAGGAGATCGACGCGACCGATCTCGCGGCCGCGAAGCGCCTGCTCCTCCAGGAGGTCATCGTCCGTGGCAAGGTCACCAAGGTGCACCGCCCGGAGAGCGGTCGAAACGCCACCCTGAACATGCACGACGACTACAAGCGCGCCGTGTCGATCCACGTGCCGGCCGAGGCCCTCGACCGCATGGGCGATCTCGAAGCGCTCGTCGGCAGGCGTGTGCGCGTCTCGGGTCCCCTCCACCTCTATCGCGGTCGTCCGCAGATCCTCTGGACCCGCATGGAGCAGAGGATCGAGTGATCCAGCGCCGCGTGCGAAGCCGGATCTCGCGAATGATCGGGGCAGTTCGTGCGTCCCTCGGTTTGATGCCGACCACGCCCGGAAAAGACCGACTCCTGATCGCGATCGTCGTGATCGTCTCCGCCCTCCAGACGGCCGGAGCCGGCCAGGATCTCCAGGAGGGCTTCTGGCGTCCCGAAAACCTGCCCCTGGATCGACTGGCGGCCGAGGGCTTTCGGCCGACTACGGGTCTCCTCGATCGCATCGGCGCCTCGACTTTGCGCTTCGCCGACAGCGGCGGCTGCGCGGTCGTCGTCTCGGCGGAGGGTCTCGTCGTGACGGCGCACCACCTCGTGCGCGACCGGATCGCGGCGCTCGGACCGCGCGGCGGCGTCCTGCTCGACCGGGGCTTCCTGGCCCTGCGGCGCGAACGCGAGATCCCGCTGACCGGACTGCGGCTCGAACGTCTGGTCGGGACGGTCCGGATCGGCGAACGGATCGACGAGGCCGTGGCGGCGCGCGTCGCCGAGGAGGGCCCCGAGGTCGTGGAGAAGGCGCGAGCCCGGGCGATCCAGGACCTCATCGACGCCGAGAGCACCCGTAGCGGCCTCCTGGTCCGCGTGTCGGCGCCCCTCGGAGGCGATGAGGATCGCGTCCTGCAGCGCTTCGTCGTCCATCGCGACCTCAGGTTGGTCTTCGCACCCGAACTCGCGCTGGCCGCCTTCGGCGGCGACAGCGACAACTTCCATTTCCCGCGCTACTGGCTCGACGCGGTGGTTCTTCGGATCTACGAGAACGGCGAGCCCCTCGCGACGCCCGAGCATCTGAGCCTCGCGGCGCGCGGCGGCGAGCCCGACGAGGCGGTCCTGCTCGCCGGTTATCCCGCGGCGATGGGGCGACTCCTTCCGCCGGCCCTGGTCCGGCGCAGCGTGGAGCGCTTCCATCCCGCGGTGATCCGGCTCTACGACGCGATGATCGCGGCGCACGACGAATTCGCCGCGCGCGGCGATCAGGAGGCGCGGCTCGTGGCGGGTGACCTCGTCGCCCTGGCGAACGGTCGCAAGGCCTATCGCGGCCGGCTGGCGGCCATG
>JBFIHP010000616.1:0-2814 GCA_041601735.1 Planctomycetota bacterium
GGCGGTGGCGGTTCGCTGGTGATGAGGTCGTAGCGGTTCTCGCCGTGGGCGAGGAAGCGACGCCCGTCGTCGTGGAAGAGCCGCAGCCGCGGGTCCTCGATGACATCGCCGTTGTACCGGGCGAACTCCGGCGCGGTCAGGAGGACCTGGTCGTTGAGATCCACCACGTCTAGCGACTCGATGGTCGCGTGCGCCGCGATCGCCGAGGCCGTGTTGCCGACGCCGAAGCAGATCAGGAGGGCCGACTTCGGTTCGCGGTGGGCGAGGAGAGGGAAGTGCGCCATCAGGCGCATGTACTTCTGCGCGGGCTCGTTGCAGCCGGACATCGTGTGGCTGTCGAAGAACAGGAAATCGCCGCGCGGATCGGCGACGACGTAGGTCGTATGGGCGCCGTTGCTGCGCATCCCCCGGACGGGGTGGTGGGCCGCCGGACTGTCCTCGGGGAGGTAGCTCCTCTCGAATCCGGACGGCGTGAAGAGGGCTGCCGCCGCGAGGGCCGCGGTGATCAGGGCGATCTGCCGGGGGGCCGGGCCGCGGCGCGGCGGGATCGTCGCGAGGAAGACCACCAGCAGGGCGAAGACGATCGGAAAGAGCTTCAGCGAGTAGAAGACGTTCACCTGTGGAGCGATCATGGTGAAGCTCAGGATCCCCAGGCAGAAGGCCACGGTGTTGGCGCCGTAGACCCGACCGAGGTGCCGATGGCGGCTCTGGACCGCGTTGCAGACCTGCGGCAGGAGAAGGGACATGAGGAAGAAGGCCGGAAAGACGAAGATCCCGGTGAAGGCGAAGACGGCGCCCGGGCCGTAGCGAAAGTAGTGGATCGCATGGGCGACGCCGAGCCCGGTGGTATCCCGGGGCAGCGCCGCCCTCACGGCCTCGAGATCGTCGGCGTTGGCCCAGTCGCGCAGGTGGTAGGCCGAATTCCAGAGCCCGAGGTAGAGGACCAGGGCCAGACCGCAGGCGACCTTGAGATGCGTCGGTCGGAGTCGCGGGAGGCCTCGCACCGTGAAGCTGGCCGCGAAGATGGCGAGGATCGCCCAGAACGAGATGCAGGACATCGCCGCGTCGGTGCGGCAGTCGAGGAACTGGAGCCGTCGCAGCACATCGGCCTCGAAGGCGCCGGTGAGGAGACCCGAGACGATCGCCACCGCCAGGGCGGCGCGGAGGCCCCAGGTCGCCCCCCCCGCCTTGCCGTCGTCGATCTCGTCGTCGCCGCGCGCGCCATCGTCCGGCGTCGGCGCGGCGGCGAAACGGGACGAGGTCAGGAAGTAGAGCCCCAGCGCGACGTTGGTCGCCGCCATCGCGGCGAAGGTCCTGGTGTGCCCGATGCTCGGCAGCAGCAGGAACTCGCAGGCGAGGATCCCGCTGCAGGCCCCGAGCGTGTTCCAGCCGTAGAGGGCGGAGGGGAAGCGGCTTTCGGTGCCGAAGGCCCGGCAGAGGAGGGGGAAGGTGACGCCCATCAGGAAGCAGGGCACGAAGACGCAGACCACCACGATGACCGCATGCGACAGCATGTAGGCGGTCGTCGGCTGGTGGATGCCGTCGACGAGGCGATAGGGGAAGGCGCCGAAGACGTCGCCCGGGAGGACCGGGACAAGGAGCGTCAGAAAGGCCGCGAGGCCCACCATGATCTCCACGAGCCCGTAGGAGCGCAGGGGATTGGGGTTCCGCGTGACCCGTCCCAGCCGGTCCACCAGCGAGCGACTCGCGAGGCTGCCGAGACCCAGGCCGGCGATGAAGTTGCAGAGGACGAGACCGAAGACGAGGTTGGTCGAACCGAAGCGGTCCACGAAGATCCGGAACCAGGCGACCTGATAGCCCAGGCTGACGAAGCCCGACAGGCAGTAGAGCAGGAAGACCGTCCGCATGCGCCGATTCCCTCCCGGGTGGAGCACACGACCTTAGCCCCGGTCCGCGGGCGTGTCGAGCAGCGGACCGGCCGCGAAGCGGATGGCGGGAGGTTGGGCCGGACTCGCCCTCGCGAGTCCGGCCTCCTGCCTCAGAGGATCTCGGCGAGGATCTTGAGCGAGATCGACCCCATGCCGTTCACGTTGTGGGTCCCCAGCGAACTCAGGACGCCGGTCATCGCGTTGACGCCGTAGACGTAGACGATGCCGATGCCGCTGGAGGCGAAGTCGGTGACGTAGACGTAGTCGCCTCTCGGACCGACCGCGATCGCTCTCGAGTCCATGCCCGCCGCCACCGTCGCGCCGATCGAGACCAACGCTCCCGTGGACTGGTCGATCGAGAAGCCGGAGACGTCCTGAGACGTGCGATTCACCACCCAGGCGTAGTCGCCGCTCGGCTTGATCGTCATCGCGAAGGGCTGCGAACCCGCCGCGTAGTTGGCGACGAACGACAGCGCACCGGTCGTCGCGTTCACGTCGTAGTGCGTGACGTTTCCGGTGCCCCGGTTGACGACGTAGACCCAGCGACCCGACGGATGGGTCTCGACCCAGATCGGGATGATGCCGGTCGAGAGACCGCCGCCCGAGGCCGACAGGGCTCCGGTGGCCGCGTCGATGGCGTAGGCCCGGACGGTGTCCGAGCCCTGGCAGACGACGTAGAGGAAGCGCCCGTTGCCCGACACGCTGGCCGAGACCGGCTCGACGTCGGTCGCGGTGGTCGCCCCGATCGAGGTCGGGACGCCGGTCATCGGGTTGATGGAGTAGGCGCTGATGTCGTCGGTGTCGCCGTTGATGACGTAGAGATAGGCGCCGTCCCGGGTGACGACCACCGATTTCGGCGCACCTCCCGCGGCGATCGGCGAGCCGACCGGCGTGAGGGCGCCGGTCGCGCCGTTGATCGAGTACA
>JBFIHP010000617.1:0-2813 GCA_041601735.1 Planctomycetota bacterium
GACGTTCGGGTAGAGCTTGCGCGACACGAAGTAGTCGTCCTCGAGGGCGGTCTTCGCCAGCGACTTCGCGATGTCGAGAAGCGGGTCCTCGATGCCGAGGGCGTCGAGCACCTCCTCGCAGGCCGTCTTGAGGATCTTGGCGCGCGGATCGAAGTTCTTGTAGACGCGGTGGCCGAAGCCCATGAGACGGACGCCGGAGTTCTTGTCCTTGACCTTCTCGACGAAGGGGTCCGGTCCCTTGCCGCTGTCGTGGATCTGCTGGAGCATCTCGATCACCCGCTGGTTGGCGCCGCCGTGAAGCGGGCCCCAGAGAGCGCAGATGCCGGCCGCGACCGAGGCGTAGAGGTTCGCCTCGGACGACCCCACGATGCGGACGGTCGAGGTGCTGCAGTTCTGCTCGTGATCGGCATGCAGGATGAGGACCTTGTCGAGGGCCTCGGCGACCTTCATGTCAACCTTGCCGAACATCATGTTCAGGAAGTTCGCGGCGTAGGGGAGATCGGCTCGCGGTGCGATCGGATCGAGACCCTGGGAGTGCCGGAAGGCCATGGCGATGGCAGTCGGCAGCTTGCCGAGCAGGTCGCTGATCGCCTTCTCCCGCTGCTCCTCGATGGTCGGCTTGCGAAACTCGCGAGCGTAGGAGGAGAGGGCGTTCACCATCGCGGCGAGAACGCTCATCGGATGGGCATCGGCGGAGACCGCCTCGCAGAGCTTGCGGAGGGCGGGGGGCACCGGCGCGCGCTCCATGATGCCGTCGCGGAAGGCCTCGATCTCGTTCTTCCTGGGCAACTCACCCTTCAGGAGAAGATAGGAGGTCTCGAGGAAGCAGGCCTGATCGGCGATCTCCTCGATCGGATAACCGCGGTAGCGAAGGATGCCCTTCTCGCCGTCCACGAAGCAGATCGAACTCTGGCAAGAGCCCGTGTTCACGAAGCCGGGGTCGAGCGTGATGTAGCCCGACTGGGCCCGCAGCTTGGCGATGTCGAGCGCCTTCTCGTGCTCGCTGCCTTCGATCACGGGCAGGCGCAACTCCTTGCCCTCGATGTTCAGTTGGACCTCTTGTCCCATGATTCCCTCGTCGCTCATCTGGGGGTCGGCGCCGTCGTCGACCCGGGGGCCCGGCGGGCGACGGAGGTGACTCCTCGAACGTCGTCCGCTCGCAGCTATCCTATGGCCGATGAGGTGAATACAAAAGCCCGGCGGCGGGCCCTGCGGGGGCTCGCGGCGGGTTTCGAGGCCGGGACCCGGCCCGTGGCGAGACGAAGTCGGGGGCGAGCGCGACGATTCGCCGCGCCCACCCCCGGGGAGAGCCCGCCGAGGGGCTCGGAGCAGCGCCTGGAGGGCTCAGAGGATGGTCAGGACCTCCCCGATCGCGTCGGTCCGGATCAGGTAGTTGTTGAAGGCCTGGACCGTCGAGAGGACCGGAATGTCGTCCTTGTCGCCGAGAAGACCGAGCGCGACGGCGGCGAAGGCGCGCGTGAGATCCTGGTAGCGATCGCGCTCCTTCAGGAAGCGCGTCAGGGTCGGCACGGCGCTCCGGTCACCGATGAAACCGAGGCCCTGGGTGACCGCGCCCTGGACCGCCTGGCTGTTCTCCGAGGCCTCGATCTCCTTCTCGAGGAAGCGGACCGCGTCGCGGTCGCCCATGAGCCCCAGCGCGATGGCCGCGCTGCGCCGCAGGTCGATGTCGCCCTTGTAGGAGACGGCGCGACGGATCTCGGGGATCGCCTCGCGGTACCGCATGAGACCGAGCGCCGTGCAGAGGTGACCCCGGAGCCCGGCCTGGCTGCTCTCGGCGAGGGTCTCGAGCAGTTCCGGACCGGCCGCGTCGTGCTCGGCGAGGCCGAGCGCGATGGCGCAGGCGCCGCGGAGGTCGGGGTTCTTCTCGCTCTTGAACAGCTTCAGGACCTGATCGGCGAGCTCGCCCCGGCTCTCGTCGCGGGGGTTCTTGAACAGGTAGACCCCGAGACCCAGGGCCGCGAAGCTGCGTTCGCGCAGGTTGCCCTTGTCCGCCAACCGGGCCAGGAGGTTCCGGTTGTCCGGGCCTCCGATCTCGGCCAGCGACATGATCGCGAAGTTCTTGGCGCCGAGGTCCGGCGCCGTGCGCAGGAGTCTCTGCAGCGCCGTCACGACCTCGTCGTTCTCCGCCTTGCCGATGAGACCGAGCCCCATCGCACAGGACTGCACCACGGCGTTGTGCTTGTCCTTGAGCCCGGCGACCAGCGCCGGAAGGGCGGCGGCATCGCCGATCTTCGCGAGCGAGGTGGCGGCGTAGGCCCGCTGCCAGGAGGGGTTGCTCCGGTTCTCGAGGTAGGTGAGGAGCGCCGGGACGGCCTCACGCGACTTCATCAGACCGAGGGCGACGATCGGCGCCACCTGGAGGTCGCGCTGCCTCTCGTTCTCGCGGGCCTCGATCATGGCCAGGAGAGCGCTCACGGCCTGGGTGTCCGCAAGATCGATCTCGCGGGCGCCGATGAGACCGATCGCGAGGGCCGCGAAGGCCCGCGCCCGGTTATCGACGCCGTTCGCGCGATCGACCAGCTTGCGGCCCGCAGGGCTGTCGCTCATGACCTCGACGAGCGTCGGGATGGCCTCCTTGTTGCCCAGGATGCCCATGGCGAGGAAGCTCGACTCGCGCACCTGGAGATGCGGATCGGCGGTCAGGCCCATCAGGTCGGCCAGGGCCTCCGGCGAGCCGGTCTTACCGAGCGCGATGAGGGCGGCGGCGCGGGTGTCGTGGAAGGGGTCCTTCAGAGCGAAGCGCAGCACGGGGTTGATGTCCTCGCGGATCATCTTCGCGTTGACCCGCTTGC
>JBFIHP010000618.1:0-2808 GCA_041601735.1 Planctomycetota bacterium
CGGAGAGCGAGCGGGTCCTGAGGTCCTGTTCGATCACCCGGTCGCGCACCTGGAACTGGTACTTCGCCGCGGCGTAGCGCTTCTTCGTCTCCGGCCAGTCGCGCAGGGCCCGCTTGCAGTCGGCGTCGAGGGTCTCGTGCAGGCCCTGATAGAGATCGACGAGATCGCCGAGATGGTCGGGTTCGCCCTCGATGCGCTCGATGCGCGGGACGATCTCGTCCGCGTTCGGATCCGCGATCCGGAACTCCTTCTTGCCGAGGTTGGCGCGCAGGGTCTCGATCGTGCCGCGGAGCTGGTAGAGCTTGCGGGCGATCGCCGCCTGGTCCTCGATGAACTTCCCGTAGCGATCGGAGTTCTCGACGATCTCGGCGAGGTAGCGCACGCGATCGGGCGGGATGACGTAGCGCTTCTCGCTGGTCGAGCCGGTGAGCTCGAAGTCGGATTCGAGTTCGGCGCCGGTGCGCTCGCGGATGAGGTCCATCACCTTGCGGTAGACCAGGTTCGTGCCCGGGTCGTTGAACTGCGACGCGATCGAGCCGTAGATCGGCAGCTCGTCGTCCTTGGCCTCGAAGAGGTTGTGATTGCGCTTGTACTGCTTGCGGACGTCACGGAGGGCGTCGAGCGAGCCCCGCTTGTCGAACTTGTTGATGACGATCATGTCGGCGAAGTCGAGCATGTCGATCTTCTCGAGCTGCGTCGCCGCGCCGTACTCGGCGGTCATCACGTACATCGAGACGTCGGCATGGGCCGTGATCTCGGTGTCGGACTGCCCGATGCCCGAGGTCTCGACGATGATCAGGTCGTAGCCCGCGGCCTTGCACAGGTCGATCGAGTCCTGGACGTGTTTCGACAGCGCGAGGTTGGCCTGACGCGTGGCGAGCGAGCGCATGTAGACCCGCGGATTGTGGATCGCGTTCATGCGGATCCGGTCGCCGAGGAGCGCGCCGCCCGTGCGCCGCTTCGAAGGGTCGACCGAGATCACCGCGATGGTCTTCTTCTCGAAGTCGAGGAGGAAGCGACGCACGAGTTCGTCCACGAGCGACGACTTGCCGGCGCCGCCGGTGCCGGTGATGCCGAGGACGGGGATCTTGGTCGCGCCGTTCTTGTGGGCCAGGAACTGGCGGAGGAGCTCGTCGTTCTCGCGGTTCTCGGCCAGGCTCACCAGCTGGGCGACGGCCTGCGAGTCGGCCTTCTTCAGGCGTTCGAAGTCCGTGGGGGCCGAGGCCTCGCGGGTCTCGAAGTCGCAGGCCTGGAGGAGATCGTTGATCATGCCCTGCAGGCCCATCGAGCGGCCGTCGTCGGGCGAGTAGATCCGGGTGATGCCGTAGGCCTGGAGCTCCTCGATCTCCGAGGGCAGGATCGTCCCGCCGCCGCCGCCGAAGAGCTTGATCTTCGCGCCGCGCTCCCGGAGCAGGTCGTGCATGTACTTGAAGTACTCGATGTGCCCGCCCTGGTAGGAGGTGATCGCGATGCCCTGGGCGTCCTCCTGGATCGCGCAGTCGACGATCTCGGCCACCGAACGGTTGTGCCCCAGGTGGATCACCTCGGCGCCGGAGGACTGCAGGATGCGCCGCATGATGTTGATGGCGGCGTCGTGCCCGTCGAAGAGCGACGCGGCCGTCACGATGCGGATGTGGTGCTTCGGCTTGTAGGGAGCGATCGTCTCGTGCATGCGTCTCTCACGGGCTCGAGCGGGAGGTCGGGACCCGGAGGGTCCCGGCCGGGGTCGGAGGCGGGCCGGTTGAACGGACCTTCCGGAGCCTCCGGCAAAGGTCCCGTCTTATAGCACGGCGGGCGCTCGCTCTCAATCCGGGTCGATGGCCCGCAAGTGCTTGTTTCACAGGGCCTTGTGGTCGTCTCGCTTGGCCCGATCGGAGGCCCGGGTCCCGGGCCCCGCGCGGCTCTCGGGGGCGTCGCGAGGGGATCGGATCCTGGCCCGGGGGCCGGGAGCGGTGTAGCCTGCGCCTCCATGAGAGCGTCCATCGCCCGACTGATCCTCTTCGCGGCCTTGCTCGGCCTTCCGGCGGTCACGGCCTGCGTCTCGAGCCCGCGGGACCCGGAGCGGTTCCGGGCGGTCGATCAGGTCGAATTCCACGATGCCAAGGGCGGTCACCTCGGCGAGGTCGCGCTCGATCTCGATCGCGGCCTCCTGGTCGGGCAGGTTTCGAGCCCGGGTGGCCAGGCGCCCGCCCATCCCTTCATCGAGGCGCGCTTCTTCGATGCCGCCGGCGCTGCCATCGCAACCAGCCATGGCCGCCTGAAGAGCGTGCCGGGAAGCCGTGTCGTCGAGCGACACCGGGGCGCCACCTTCGAGCTTCCCGTGCCGGCATCCGGCTTCGATCGCGTCGTGCTGACGGTCGTCGCGACCCACCCCGAACATTGATGCCGGAGTCCGGAGCCTAGAACACGACCTCGATGCGGAGCGAGATCGCGACCGCGTCCCCGCTTTCACCCCCGGCATCGACGATGTACTGGAGGTCGGGCTGCAGGGCGAGGAAAGGCGTCAGCTGAAAGCGGTGGAAGAGTTCGATCGCGAGCTCGTCCTCGGCGTGGCCGGCGTCGTCGACCAGGTCCACCCAGCTCAGGTAGAGCCCGCTGATGTCGTCATCGCGTCCCGGAATGAAGCCCTGCCAGATCAGCCCCCCCGCCAGATGGTGCTCGACCTCGAAGAGGTCGGCGTCCGCGTGGCCGTATTGCAGGAAGAGGACGAGCGCCTGGGTATCGGCGGGATTCTCCGGCGCCTCGCGCCAGAGGCTCTGCTCGACGACGAGGTAGAAGCCGGTCGCACCGTCCTCGACGTCGCCCGAG
>JBFIHP010000619.1:0-2808 GCA_041601735.1 Planctomycetota bacterium
CAGGGGCCGTCGCTCGTGAGCGGGACGTGCAGGCTCACGAGATCGCAGGCGCCGATCTCCTCGATGGGGCGGAAGGCCGGCGACGAGGTCGCGGTCGCCAGCGGGGGATCGAAGCGCAGAACGGCCATGCCGAGACGCTCCGCCGCCGCCGCGACCCGCGAGCCGATCGCGCCGCAGCCCACGACGCCGAGCCGCAGATCGACGAGGGGCCGGCCGACCTTGGCCGCGAGGACGGTCATGAGGGCGATCGTGAACTGGGCCGCGCTCACCGCGGAGGAGCCCGCGGCGGTGACGAAGTCGATGTCGTTGCGCTCGAGGAAGTCGCGATCGACGTGGTCCTCGCCGACGGTGGCGGTGCCGACGAAGCGGACCGGGCTCCGGCGCAGGAGCTTCTCGTCCACCCGGATCGTGGAGCGCACCAGGAGCGCGTCGGCCTCGGCCAGGGCGTCGGGGCCGATCTCCAGGTCGGGCAGGAGGGTCACGCGGTCGAAACCGAGCTCCTCGAGGGCCGGGCCGGCGCCGAGGATGCCGGAGTCGCAGACGATGCGAGGTGAGTTCATCGGCGCGATTTCTTGTCCACCACGATACGCTTGGTCCGATCGGCGGCCGTGAAGGCCGTGAGGTAGATCAGCTTCGCCGTGTTGGCGAGCTTCTCGAAGTTGATCTTCTCGACGGTGTCCGTGGGTTGGTGGTAGTCGGCGTGGAAGCCGCTGAAGACGAAGGCGATCGGGATGCCCTTCTTCGCGAAGTTGTAGTGGTCGGAGCGGTTCCAGACCCCCTCCTCGTCGTACTCGAACTCGAACTTGATGTGGCGGTTGACGTCCTGGATCAGGTCGTGGAGGTCCCGCGACAGCTTGCGCGTGCCGACCAGGTGGGTCGTGCGGACGTTCTCCTCGGCCTTCTCGCCGTTCTTCTCCTCGTTGCGGCCGACCATGTCCATCTGCAGCTCGCAGATGGTGTCCTCGAGCGGGACGATCGGGTTCTCGACGTAGTACTCCGAGCCCAGCAGCCCGTCCTCCTCGCCGCAGACCGCGATGAAGATCAGGCTCCGCTTCGGTCGGATCGGGTTCTTCGTGAAGGCCCGGGCCACCGCGAGCAGCGAGGTCGAGCCCGAGCCGTCGTCGTCGGCGCCGTTGTTGATCTGCCCGTCGCGGCCGACGCCGATGTGATCGAGGTGCGAGCCGCAGATCACGTACTCGGACTTCAGCTGCTCGTCCGAGCCCTCGAGCATGCCGATGACGTTCGGGGCCTCGATCTTCTCCTCCTCGGCGGTGGCGCGCACCCGGACCCTCTGCTGCGACTCCTCCATCCTGAAGGAGCTCTTCGGCGCCTTGCCGCCGTAGCTCGAGCGGATCCTGAGGGCCTTCAACATCTTCAGGTAGACGTCCTCCTCGGCGACGACCGTCGGGGTCTTCGCGTTCCAGATCTGCGCCAGGCGGCCGGGGTAGACCGGTTCCATCGGCGAGACCGTGCCCTTCAGGAGCACGAGGGCCGCGGGCCGCGCCTCGCGGATCTGGCGATAGAGCGGCGCTTTCAGCGCCGAACGGTGGGCGTTCAGGAAGACCACCTTGCCGCGCAGGATCTCCGGGTCCTTCAGTTCCGACCTGTCGCCGGCCACGATCGCGACAGCCTCGGCCTCGACGTCGCCCGAGGTCAGCATCTGCTGCAGGGCCTCGCCCTCGATCACGATGTCGTCGATCTGCACCAGCGGGCCCGCGCCGCCCCGGCGCAGGCGGAAGAGCGGCACGGCCTGGAAGTAGGTCCCCTGGTCGCCGATCGGCTGGAGGCCGAACTCCTTGAAGCGCTCGGCCACGAAGGCGGCGGCCTTGCGATGACCTTCGCTGCCGGTCTGACGGCCCGCGAACTCGTCGCTCGCGATGACCTCGAGCCAGGCCCGGCATTGTTCGACGTCGATGTCGTCGAAGCCGACCTTCAGCTCGTCGGGGACCGGTCGGGCGCCGGGGTACTGGGCCAGGCCCGCGGCTGCGAGGCCGAAGACGAGGACAAAGAGGCTGATCGTTCGGGTCATGGCGGACACTCCGCGCCGCACCGCGGCGCCGGCAGGGGATGAGGGCTTCGTCCGGGCATTATCCACAGGATGCGCCGGCATGGTAGGCGTCGTTCGAGGCGGGCCGCGGCGCCGACGCGCTTTCCGCGAAAAGAAACGCCGAAACCGTGACCCGGGCGCGTTCCCGGCCTATCTTCTATGAACGAAGTCGGATCGGACCCGGAGAGAGAATCCGCGTGACGCCCCTGCAGAGGATGATCGAGGAACTCATCGCCGCTCACGAGCGCCGGCACGGCCGTCGGCTCTCCGGCCGGCAGATCGCCGACCGCCTGGGCAAGTCGCGCAACCACCTCTCCCAGATCATGAACGACGGCCTCGTCCCCTCCGGCGAGACCCTGTTCGAACTGGCCGAGATCCTCGAGGCCGAGCCCGACCAGAAGGATCGCCTGGTCATGGCCGCGATCGAGACCAAGGCCGGCGCTCGCAGTCGTGATGCCTTCTGGCTCAGGAAGGCCCTGGAACTCCTCGAGGAGCTGGGCCGGATGAAGGACTTCCTCGACGAGAAGGGCCAGGCCGAGGCCTTCCGGCGCTGGCTCGGCGCCGCGACCGAGGACGACGGCGACCGGGAGGCCGGCTCCGACGCCGACCAGACCGGGGCCTGAACTCTCAGGACTCGTGGCGTGCGACGAGGACGGCGGCCGCTCGCGCGGCGCCCTCGCCGTCGCGATCGGTCGCGACCGCCGACCCGCCCGCGGCCGCGCCGCCCTCGAGCAGGGCGCGCAGCTCGGCCGCGACCTTCG
>JBFIHP010000620.1:0-2806 GCA_041601735.1 Planctomycetota bacterium
CTTGCGCTTCGCCTTCGGCAGGGCGGCCTGCTCGAGGTTCAGCGCCACGGCCTTCTTCACGGCGGCCTTGAAGTCGGCGGCCTTCGGCAGGTCCTTCATGCTCTCTATCCTGAGCGAGCCGAAGGAGGCCAGGGACTGCTTGTCGAGGATCTTCGCGGCCTCCTCCACCTCCTTCGAGCGCCAGAAGCCGATGGTCACGTGCTTCTTGAAGGCCGCCATGCCGCCGACGATGCCCTCCTTGCAGAAGCAGGGACTGCTCCACTTGATGTCCTCTTCGATGTCGGGGCAGGCCGCGTGATACCAGGCGCGGATCTTCTCGAGAATTGGACGGGCGAAGTCGGCGGCGTTCTCGATGTAGGCGTCGATGCGCGGATCGCGGTTCTTCATGTCGTCGTCCTCCTCGCGCTTCAGGGCCGGCCGCGGCGCTTCTCGCTCTCTCCGCGGAATTCGCTGGTCTCGCTCCAGGCTGGCCAGAGGTCGGAGCCCGCGAGCTTCATCACCACCGAGAAGATCGCCCGGGCATCGGCCTCGGCGCCGGTCGCGGTCATGTCGGGACGGAGCTCGTCGCTCACCCGGTGGTAGTCGTTCTGCACCCAGAGCGCCTTCTTCTCCTTCAACCAGCCCGCGGGCTTGCCGGGCACCTTGATGCCGCCCTTGACGTAGAGCGCGGGGATGCCGATGCGGGCGAAGTTGAAGTGGTCGCTGCGGTAGTAGAGTCCCTTCTCGGGCTCGGAGTCGGGCCGCACCTCGCGACCGTCGGCGGCGAGGATCTCGGTCAGGATCGCGTCGAGTTCGCTCTGGCCGTGGCCGATCACCTCGACGTCGGTCGTCCGGTCCCAGAGGCTCGCGCCGTCGACGTTCACGTTCGCGACGGTGTTGCGAGGCGCGATGATCGGGTTCTGGCCGTAATAGGCGCTGCCGAGCAGACCCTGCTCCTCGCTGCAGACGAAGAGAAAGAGCACGCTGCGCGGGTGGTTACCCTTCAAGGAGGCGATGGCCTCGCCGAGCTCGAGGACAAGCCCGCAGCCGGAGGCGTTGTCGACCGCGCCGTTGTAGATGACGTCCTCGCCGGGAGCGCCCTCGCCCTTGCCGAGGTGGTCCCAGTGCGCGGTCACGACGACGAACTCGCCCTTCTTGTAGGGGTCGTTGCCCTCGGCCATGCCGACGATGTTCTCGTCGGTGATCTCGGTCGTGCTGGTCTTGATGACCGCGTCGAGCTCGAGCCCGAGCGGGATCGGCTTGAACTCGCGGGTCGCGGCCAGCGCGGCCAGCTCGTCGAGGCTCTTGCCGGTCTTCACGACCAGGCTCTCGGCCACCTCCCAGGTGACCCAGCCCTCGAAGGCCGTGTGGGTGTTGGCGTTCTCCTCGATGACCGCGGTCTTGTCGCGGCCCCAGGAGTTGCTGACGACCGACCAGCCGTAGCCGGCCCAGGGCGTCTTGTGGACGACGATGCAGCCGAGGGCGCCGAGCTCGCGCGCCTTGTCGAACTTGTAGCTCCAGCGCCCGTAGTAGGTCATCGCCGGGCCGCCGAAGAGCGAGGGGTCGGCCGCCGGCGGATCGCCGACGAGCATGACGAGGATCTTGCCCTTGCAGTCGAGGCCCTCGTAGTCGTTCCAGTCGTACTCGGGGGCCTCGGCACCGTGGCCGACGAAGACCAGTTCGCCGCGCGCGGCGTGGATGCCGTCGCCGCGCCGGTTCTTGCCGACGTACTCGGCGCCCAGCTTCAGGTCGCGGTGCTCGTCGCCGTCCACGATCGTGGTCTTGATGTTGTCGCAGTGGATGCCGCGGAGCGGCACCTGCTGGCGCCAGGAGCCGTTGTTGCCCGGCTTCAGCCCGACCTTCTTCATCTGCTCGATGAGGTAGGCCGTGGTCTTCTCGGCGCCTGGCGTACCCGGGCCGCGGCCCTCGTACTCGTCGGAGGCGAGGACGGTGACGTGCTCGAGGATGCCGGCCGCGGTGATCGACTCACGGGCGTCGGAGGTCGAGGCGGCGGCGCGCTCCTGCGTTCCCTTGTTCTGTTCGTCGTCGCCGCAGGCGACGATGGCGAGGGACGAGAGAAGGACGAGCGCTGCGAGGCGATGGCTGGTGTTCATGTTGGGCATGATCTTCAGGGTCGGGTTCGAGAGAGTCGCTCAATCGAGCGAACGGATCTTCAGGTTGCGAAAACGGACCTCGTCGCCGTGGTCCTGGAGCGCGATCTGTCCGCGCTCCATCTTGCCGAAGAGGTCGAGGTCCTTGAACTTGCTCCTCGCCACGGCCGAGGCGAACCAGTCGCCGTCGAGGGCATAGCGCACGACGAGGATGCCGTTCAGCCAGTGCTCGACGCGGCCGTCCTTCACCAGGAGGCGGGCGTGGTTCCACTGCCCCGCCGGCAGCACGACGTCGCGGGTCGGCGCGGCGAGGCCGTAGAGGGCGCCGGCGCGGTGCCGCGGGTCCAGGGCGTCGGGGTGGCGCTGGTCGTCGAGGATCTGCATCTCCGGGCCGCTGGCCCAGGTCGAGTGCCCCTTCTCCGAGACGCGGTACATGATGCCGCTGTTGCCGCCCTCGGCGACCTTCCATTCACAGACGAACTCGAAGTCGCCGAAGCTCTCGCGGGTCACGATGTCGCCGCCGCCCTCTCCGGCCCGGTGGACGAGCTCGCCGCTCTCGACGGCCCAGCCCTCGGCCGGGAAGTCCTTGCTCTTGAAGCCGCGGAAGGCCGCGGTGGACCGGCCGTCGAAGAGCAGCTTCCAGCCGAAACCGGCCTCGGCCTCGCTGAGGGTGTTCGGCCGCTCGGGTTTGTCGGTCGCTTTCGGGCCGGGTTCGA
>JBFIHP010000621.1:0-2804 GCA_041601735.1 Planctomycetota bacterium
CAGGTGCTGTCGGGAAAGTGGTATGCGGTCGCGCGGACATACGGTGCCAGGCACTTTCCGCCGGGGCGCATGACGATGCTGGTTCTCGGACGACCCGGAGAGCGCCCCGGCGGAAAGGTCCAGGCACCCTACGTCCGTTCGACTCCGGTCGTTGGCGGTTTTCCGACAGCACCTTCAGCCGGCACGGGCTTCCGAGCGCGTGGCGAAGCATGCCGGTTGAAGCCGGCGCTCCAGAAGTCGCTCCGGGGCGGAGTCGCTGGCCAGGGGCGGTCCGGGTCGCTATCCTCGGAGCGGTCATCGAACGGGTGCATGGTGCCGTGAACTTCAACCTCCTGCAGATCCTCGTCTTCTCCTTCGGCCTGCTGCTCCTGCTCAGCACCTGGTACGCCTATGCGCGAGGGCGGGCGGGGCTCGGCGAGGCGATCCGCTGGTCGCTGCTCTGGTCGGCGATCTGCTTCTTCGCGTTGATGCCTCACCTCAGCAACAAGATCGCCCGGAAGGTCGGCATCGACAGCGGCCGCTTCCTCGTCCTCTACATCGCGGTCATCGTCCTCTTCGCCTGCCTCGTCCTGCTCTACGCCCGCACCCGGAAGCTCTCCCGCGAGATCACCCAGCTCGTTCGCGAGATCGCCATCCAGCGCGGGCACGAGGCCCTCGACGACCCCGAGTCGCAGGATTCGTCGCGCGATCCCGAGGCCGATCGCGCCTCATGAACTCGGCGACCGGCTCCGCGGCCGAGCGCCGCAGCACCCTGATCCTGATCGCGCTCGTCGTCCTTCCCTGGCTCTCGTCCTTCAGTGGCGACTTCGTCTTCGATGATGATCGTCTCGTGCGCAACAACGAGCTCGTCCTCTCGCTCACGCCGGTCTCGAAGTTCCTGGCGTCGAAGCGGCCGACCCTCGACTTCTCGCTGGCGCTCAACCGGGCGATCTCCGGACTCGAGACCTGGAGCTACCACCTCTTCAACCTGCTCGTCCATCTCGGTTGCGTCCTCCTCCTGCGCGCCTGGTCGCGCGCCCTGCTGGAGAGGTTGCCGGGTCTGCCGAAGGGTCTGCCCGGACCGGCCGGCCTGTCCTTCGCGCTCGCGCTCATCTGGGGCGTCCATCCCCTCCAGACCGAGACGGTGACCTACATCGTTCAGCGGGCCGAGTCGATGGCGAGCCTCGGCTATCTGGGCGCGCTCTGGTGCTGGCTGCGCGGCCGCGAGGCCGATCGGCCCATGGCCTGGTTCATCGGTGCGGGACTCTTCGCCTGGTTCGGCATGATGTCGAAGTCGATCGTGGTGACCCTGCCGGCGACGATCCTCGTCGCGGACCTCATGCTCCGCCCCGGCGGCCGCGTCCTCGATCTCCGGCGTTCGGCTGCGGGCTACCTCCTCGTGGCGAGCTCGCTGGCCTTCCCCTTCCTGAGCGGGCTGGTGAAGGGCGCGACCCGCGGCGTGCACGGCGGCAAGGCGGCGGTGGGCTTCACGCTCCAGGACTTCGGACCGCTCGACTACCTCGCGAGCCAGGCCATCGCCCTCTGGGGCTACCTCCGCCTGATCGTCCTGCCCCATCCGCTGATCCTCGACCACGGCCGCGGCGTGCCGGAGTCGATCGGCGCGGCGCTGCTGCCCGGGCTCGGCATCCTGCTCCTTCTCGGCCTCGTCGTTCTCGGCCTCGTGCGGCGGCGCCCGGCGGCGCTGGCGGGAGCCCTCTTCTTCATCGTGCTGGCTCCGACCTCGAGCTTCATCCCGATCCGCGACGTCTTCGTCGAGCATCGGGTCTACCTCGCCATGGCCGGTCCTCTCGCTGTCCTGATCGCCGTCGTCGGGGGGCGCCTGACCAGTTCCAGGTCGCGTCGTCTGGCCCTCGGCCTGGTCTTCGTCCTGCTCTCGGTGCTGACCGTCCGGCGCAATCTCGACTACCGCGACGAGCGCGGCATGTGGGCGGACGTGGTGGCCAAGGCTCCCGAGAACCCCCGCGGCCACTACACCCTCGGCGTCTTCGCCGCCCGCGACGGCCGCCACGAGGAGGCGATCGAGCGCGCGCGCGAGGCGCTGCGTCTCGACCCCGACTACACCCTGGCTCTCGTGCTCGTCTCGAGCTCGCAGATCAGCCTCGGGCGCTTCGATGAGGCCGAGCGCACGGCGCGCGCGGCCATCGCCATCGACGACGATCTGCAGATCGCCTACAGCAACCTCGGCGACGCCCTCATCCGTCAGCGGCGCATCCCCGAGGCGATCGAGGCCCATCGCAAGGCGGTGAAGGCCAAGAAGAAGTTCCCCAAGCCCCACGTCGATCTGGCCTCGGCGCTCCTGCAGGACGGCCGGCTGGGCGAGGCCGAGACGGCGCTCGACGCCGGGCTCGAGCGCGGAGCGGCGGCGATGCCGACCTACTGGCAGCTCCGCGGCGTCATCGCGCGCCGGCAGGGGCGCTTCGACGAGGCCGTCGCGGCCTATCGTCGGGCGCTCGAGATCGCTCCCTTCATGACCGACGCGCGACTGAACCTGTCGATCGCCCTCCAGGGGACGGGGCGCTACTCGGAGGCGCGAACGGAGGTCGGCATCGTCCTCGAGCGCGAGCCGGAGAATGTCCGGGCCCTCTTCGCGGAGGGCGCGCTCGCCGGTCTGACCGGAGACTTCGAGGCCTCGCTGCGCGCCTTCGAGCATGCGCGCGAGATCGTGGCGCGCATCAGTTCCGGCCGGTCCCCGCCGGCGGCAGAGGAGACCGAACTGGCGCGCCGGCGCCTGGCGGCCCTGCCGCGCCACGAGGCGGCGTTGAGGGGCGATCTCGATGACCTCGGTGCGGAGGAGCTGGCCCTGC
>JBFIHP010000622.1:0-2803 GCA_041601735.1 Planctomycetota bacterium
AACAACTCGCTGAAGCGAGGCGAGATCTTGGGCACCCAGTTCGCGAAGCTGCGCCAGAACGTGTCGGACGGCGCCGTCGAGGCGATGAAGGTGAAGTACCCGAGCGAGTGGAAGACCATGCTCAAGGACTGGGCGGGACAGGCCTTCCAGCGCCGGATGATCAACGCCGCCGAGCGCGCCGCCTTCGAGAAGCGCGCCGAGTGAGGCCGCTCCCGGCTGGAGCCGGAAGGAGGGGCAGGGCGACCGCAGCGGCCGCTCGCGGGCCTTCGAAGCCCCGAGCGGCCGGTCTCGGGCCTGAAGACGGCGGTTTCGGCCCGCCGGCGCGCTCGCGTCGCCGGCTCGGCTTGCCCTGCGGAGCATGCAGGGCTATAGATACGGGTCGTCAATCTGCAGGAGTTCCTCGATGGCCGACGCCCCCTTCGTGAAGCACACCAAGTCGTTCAAGAAGTATTCGGACCAGTGCCGGCCCGAGGTCGTCGAGGCCTGCCGGGCCTGGGCCCTCGAACGGCCGGACCGCTTCGAGATCCACGAGGACGCCAGCATCGTCAAGGTCACCGGCTCGCAGGAGGACGTCGATGAGATGGTGGCCTCGCTCCGCGAGCGCTTCGGGACCCCGCTTCCCGGCGAGGATCCGCCCAAGAAGTAGTCCGTGACCTCCAGGGGCACCCCGGCGCGATGACTCCCCCGACATCCGAGCGGCCCTCTCGCCGCACCGTCTGGCGCGGCGCCGGAGCCATGGCCGGCCTGAGCGTCATCGTCGGCCTCGTCGCGGGTCTCGGCGGCATCGCCTTCATCTACGTCAGCGACTTCGTCTTCCACCAGGTCATGGTCGCCTTCGCCGGCTACGCCCCGGGCGGGCCCCGCGGCGAACCCAAGCTCTTCCAGGGCGGCGAGGTCGGACCGCTCATCGCCTGGGGTCTCGTCCTCGTGCCCGGTCTCGGCGGTCTCGTCTCCGGTTTCATCTGCAACCGCTGGGCGCCCGAGGCCAAGGGCCACGGCACCGACGCCGCGATCGACGCCTATCACCGCAAGGCCGGCTTCATCCGGCCGCGCGTGCCCTTCGTGAAGGGCATCGCCACGGCCATCACCCTGGGCACGGGCGGCAGCGGCGGTCGCGAGGGTCCGATCGCCCAGATCGGCGCGGGCTTCGGCTCCTTCCTCGCCACCGCGCTGAAACTCGGCCACCGGCAGCGTCGCATCCTCCTCGCCGCCGGCATGGGCGCGGGCGTGGGCTCGGTCTTCCGCGCGCCGCTCGCCGGCGCGCTCTTCGCCTCCGAGATCCTCTACCGCGATCCGGAGTTCGAATCCGAGGTCGTGATGCCCTCATTCCTCAGCTCGGCGGTCGCCTACTGCGTCCTCTGCGGCTGGTTCGGCAACTTCGGCACCCTCTTCGTCATCAGCAAGCCGCCGGTCTTCGATCACCTCAGCGAGCTGGTGGTCTACACCGGCCTCGCCCTCGTCCTCGTGCCGGTGATCTGGTTCTACATCAAGAGCTTCTACGGCCTCGAGAAGCTCTTCGACCGCCTGCCCGGGCCGAGGCCCCTGATCGCGGCCCTGGGCGGCCTGCTCACCGGACTGACCGCGCTCATCGCCTGGAAGATCAGCGGCGACGACGACACGCTGGCCGTCCTCTCGTCCGGCTACGGCATCCTGCAGCGCGGCCTCGACGGCATCGTCACCGGCTGGGGCGGCGTCCGCATCCTGCTCGTGGTCGCCCTGCTCAAGATCTTCACCACCTCGTTCACGATCTCGTCCGGCGGCAGCGGCGGCGTCTTCGGTCCCAGCATGGTGATCGGCGGCGGCATCGGCGGCGCGGTCGGACTCGCCGCCCAGCAGTGGGGCTTGGTCGAGGACCCGGCCAGCTTCATCATCGTCGGCATGTGCGGCTTCTTCGCCGGTGCGGCCCGCACGCCGATCTCGACCATCATCATGGTGAGCGAGATGACCGGTTCCTATCAGCTCTTGCTCCCGGCCATGTGGGTCTGCACGATCACCTTCGCGCTGGCCAGCCCCTGGACCCTCTATCGCCGGCAGGTGCAGAGCCGCGCCCACTCGCCCGCCCACAAGGGCGAGTTCATGGTCCCGCTCCTCCAGGACATGTTCGTGCGCGACGTGATGGAGGACCGCAGCTTCCCCACCGTCCAGGTCGGCACGGCGATGCGCGAGGTCGTCCACCTCATCGCCGATACCCACGCCGACTACTTCCCGGTGCTCGATGCCGACGGCCGCTTCGTCGGCATCTTCTCGGCCCACGACGTGCGCTCCTACACCTACGACGACACCCTGCACGAGCTCGCCGTCGCCGCCGACATCATGACCACCAGCGTCATCTCCGTGACGCCGGATGACGACCTCCACGTCGCGCTCCAGCGCTTCAACCTGAAGAACATCGACGAGCTCCCGGTCGTCGATCCCGCGGACAAGCATCACCTCATCGGCATGATGCGCCGCCGCGCACTCTCGCGCGCCTACCACCAGAAGCTCCAGGAACTCCGCGCCGAAACCGCCGGCTGACTCCCGATCGTGGACCCGACCAGGCCGGGCGATTCGATTGCCGCGCAGCAGGAGCGCCGGCCTGACCGGCCGGCAACGAAACTCCCGGGCATCCGGTGGCCCCTCCATCGGAGCGGCGCTTCTCCGCGGCGTTCCGCGAGCGCGCCTTTTCCTCGGGGCCTCGAGGACGGACAATCCCCTGACGCAAGAAGGAGGGGCCGGCGCGATGACCGACGACAGACAGGGACTCCTCGCCCGCACGATCATCTCGCTCGTGCTCGTCCTCGGCGTTCTCGGCCTGGGCGTCCTC
>JBFIHP010000623.1:0-2799 GCA_041601735.1 Planctomycetota bacterium
AGGACGAGCAACAGGGAGTCCTCGGTCTCCTCCATCACGGGCTGGGTCGTGAACTCGGCGATCTCGCGGATCTCCTCGGGCGAGAGTCCGCAGGCGCTCGCGCGCTGGTCGAAGTTCTCGTCGATGTCGAGATGGATCCAGTGGATGAGCCCGTCCGGCCCGTCGTTGCGGGCCTGATCCAGCCCCACCTCGCGGATCTCGCGGCTCTCCAGATGGAAGGCGACGGCCTTGGTCATGGCTGGGGTCTATCAGGGAACGGGTACAGCACCTCTTCAGCTTTCCTCATCCGGAGCGCCGCCGCCCAGCGGCGCACTACAACTCCAGCAGAGTTCGAAGCCTGCGGGACTGACCTCGCCGCAGGAAGAACAGGGCTGCTCGGCATCGGGATCGGCGAGCGCGGCTCTTCGCGTCCGGAGCATCGACTCGACGGCAGCTCGGGCGGCCGAGGCATCGCCCGCAGCGACCTCGATGAACGGGGTCGCGAACATCTTCGCCGAGGTCCAGGTGCTGAAGAGAGCTCGGTTCTGGACGGTGAATCGGATCCCCAGCTCCTCGAGGAGGGTCTCGACGCTCGCGAGGTCCTCGTCATTGATGCTCTCGTAGACGGTCACCATGCCTGGGGTGTTGCCCATCGCCGGCTCCTCTCGGATCTCGTCATTCCGTCTCGAGACTCCCTGAAGATGGCTCTCTGCCGACCGCTTCCGCGAGGGGGGCGTCGCAGCTCCAGCAGAGGTCGAAGCCGGCGGGGCTCTCCTCGCCGCAGTAGAGACAGGTCCGCGCCGGCCCTTCGTCGGCCGCCATGGAGGGGTCGTGCTCGGCCAGCAGAGACCGGGCGCGCTCGGCATCCGCCTCGGCCACCTCGAGGAGCGGCGTGGCCCAGACCGAGGCGCCGAAATGGGTGTCGAGCAGGAGCCCGAGGTTGCGCGCCTGGGTCGGGATGCCCTCCATCTCGAGGAAGGCCTGCGCGGCGAGCAGCCGCTCGACCAGCATGCTCTCGTAGATCGTCACCATCCCCGGCGTGTTGACCATCGTGCTGCTCCTCGAGATCGGTGCGCAGGGCCATCATCCCAGGGATCGGGCCGGACGGCCAGTCGCTCCTTCCGGAGCCCGGGATGCCGGGCGGCCGGCATTGTCGGAGGCCCCGCCCATCTGTTACATGGGATGACCTGAATCGCGGCCCCGATCGACCCTCAGAGAAGAAGCATGAGCGCAAAGCCCTCGATCATCTACACCATCACCGACGAGGCACCGGCCCTCGCCACGCGCAGCCTCCTCCCCATCGTCAGCGCCTTCGTCGCGCCGGCCGGAATCGAGGTCGAGACCCGCGACATCTCGCTCGCCGGGCGCATCCTCGCGGTCTTCCCTGATCGCCTCCGGGCCGACCAGAAGACCCACGATGCCCTCGCCGAGCTCGGACGTCTCGCCCAGACTCCCGAGGCGAACATCATCAAGCTGCCGAACATCAGCGCCTCGGTGCCGCAGCTCAAGGCCGCCATCGCCGAGCTGCGCGCGCAGGGCTTCGACCTCCCCGACTACCCGGAGGAGCCCCGCGACGAGGCCGAGCGCGACACCAAGGCGCGCTACGACCGGGTCAAGGGCAGCGCCGTCAATCCGGTCCTCCGCGAGGGCAACTCCGATCGCCGCGCGCCCAAGGCCGTGAAGGAGTACGCCCGCCAGAACCCGCCGCCGATGAAGGGCTGGGCGAAGGACTCCCCGACGCACGTGGCGACGATGTCGGCCGGCGACTTCCGCTCGAACGAGAAGTCGGTCACCGTCGCGAAGGCGACGAAGGCCCGCATCGAACACATCGACGCCGAGGGCAAGGTCAGCGTCCTCAAGGACGCCGTGACCCTCGATGCCGCCGAGATCCTCGACGCCACCTTCATGAGCCGGAAGGCCCTGCTCGCCTTCCTCGGCGAGGCGGTCGAGGACGCCCGGTCGCGCGGCCTTCTGTTCTCGCTGCACATGAAGGCCACGATGATGAAGGTCTCCGATCCGATCATCTTCGGCCACGCCGTCCGGGTCTTCTTCAAGGACGTCTTCGAGAGGCACGCCGCGACCATCGCGAAGCTGGGCGTAGACGTGAACAACGGACTCGGCGACCTCTTCGCCAAGATCGGCACCCTCCCGGAGGCGGAGCGGACCGCGATCGAGGCGGACGTCCGGGCGGTCCTCGCCCGGGGGCCGGCCCTCGCGATGGTGAACTCCGACAAGGGCATCACCAATCTGCACGTCCCGAGCGATGTGATCATCGACGCCTCGATGCCGCCGATGATCCGCGACGGCGGCTGCATGTGGAACGCCGCGGGCAAGCTCCAGGCCACGAAGGCCGTCATCCCGGACAGCAGCTACGCGCCGGTCTTCCAGGCCGTCATCGACTCCTGCAAGGCGAAGGGCGCCTTCGATCCGAAGACCATGGGCAGCGTCGCGAACGTCGGCCTCATGGCGCAGAAGGCCGAGGAGTACGGTTCACACGACAAGACCTTCGAGATCGAGGCCCCCGGCCGGGTTCGCGTCGTCGCGGCCGACGGCAGCACGCTGCTCGAACACGAGGTCGAGGCGGGCGACATCTGGCGCGCCTGCCAGGTGAAGGACGCCGCCGTGCGCGACTGGGTCAAGCTCGCGGTGAACCGCGCGCGAGCCACGGGAAGCCCCACGATCTTCTGGCTCGACGAGCACCGCGCGCACGACGCTCAGCTGATCGCCAAGGTCAAGGCGTACCTGAAGGACCACGACACCGCCGGCCTCGACATTCGCATCCTGGCCCCGGCCGCCGCGACCCAATTGTCGCTCGAGCTG
>JBFIHP010000624.1:0-2797 GCA_041601735.1 Planctomycetota bacterium
CCTCGACGACGCGACGATGACCCGCACGATGACGAACGGCGACGGTCGCTTCGAGATCCTCGGGCTGGGTGAGGGACCGGACGTTCAGGTCACGGTCGAGCCGCCGGGACACGTCGAGCAGCGGATCGTCGTCCCGCGCGGCACGACCGATCTTCTGATCACCGCGCCGCGGATCGCTCGCCTCCGTGGTCGTCTCCTGCCCCCGCCCGCACTCGAGGGTCGCGAGATCCAGCTCTGGGTCCAGGACGACGAGGGCAAGAGACGCAAGATCGGCCTGACTGCGAAGGACGGCCGCTTCGACCTCGCCCTCGAACCCGGGCGCCTCGCGGCGCTGCGTGCCGCGCTGCCCGAGTCGGTGGCCGGCGACATGCGCCTGGATGCGATGCGCGCCGAGACCATGAGAGAGGACCTGGTCCTGGCCCCGGGCGCGACCCTCGACATCGGAGACAACGCGCTCTCGATTCCGGCGCGCTACCTCCGGATCGAGATCCTCGACGCGAGACTGCTCCCCGCCCGCGACGCCCGGCTCGTGATCGAGGACGTCGAGACCGGCGTCGTCGCCCGCAAGGTCGGGCTCCGCGGCGGCACGGGCAGATACGAGTTCCTCGTGCCCCGGCTGCCCGTCGCGCTCGCCATCGCCGCCCCCGGCATCCGCTTCGAGAAGGTCCGGGTCGCGACGACGGAGGCCCGGCTGCGAGTTCGCCCCTCGACGCGCCTCGTCGTGGAGGTGCTCGACTTCGAAGGCCTCCGCCACGACCAGGACGCGACCTTGCTCCTCATCGACGAGGACGGCATGGGCGAGGTCGAGACCGTGATCGAGCTCGACCACCGCGGTCGCGGCGAGGCCCTGATCCCCACGACCGGGCCGCACGCCCTCGTCCTGCGCGTGCACCGGATGTTCGGGACCTGGAACGACGAGCACCTGCAGATCGTCCCCGAGCGACCGGACTCCATCCAGATCCTCGACGGCGTCGCCGAGCAGCGCCTGCGCGTCCGCCTGCCCAAGGGCGCCCTCGGCAACGCCTCGCGCTCGCTCAAGGAGGACTGATCGAGACGACGAGACCCGAAGGGCGGGTGCGCTTCGGGTCTCGTCGATCGATCGTCCTGACTGCGCGCCCCCGGTTCAGGGCGAGATGCGGTAGATCGTGCGCGGGAAGGGGATGCACTCGCGGATGTGTTCGGTGCCCGTGATCCAGGCCACGGTGCGTTCGAGGCCGAGGCCGAAACCGGCCGTCGGGCAGCCGCCGAAGCGGCGCAGGTCGAGGTACCACTCGAAGGCCTCCTTCGGCAGGCCGTGGGCCGCGATCTGACCCTCGAGGTAGGCGAGGTCGTGGGCGCGCTGCGCGCCGCCGATGATCTCGCCCTTGCCCTCCGGCGCGATGACATCGACGCCGAGCACGACCTTCGGGTTCTCGGGGTCCGGCGCCATGTAGAAGGCCTTGATGTCCTTCGGCCAGCGGTGAACCATGATCGGCAGGTGCGACCAGCTGCCGATCTTCGTCTCGTCGGGCGCGCCGAAGTCACCGCCCCACTCGAAGGGATGACCCTCCGCGTTCAGGCGCTCGACGACCTCGGTGTAGCTCATGCGCGGGAATGGCCCCTTGATCGCCTCGAGCTTGGAGACGTCGCGCTCGAGCGCCGCGAGGTCCTCACGGCAGTGCTCGAGGACCTCCGAGATGATGCGGCAGAGGAAGTCCTCGGCCAGCTGCATGACGTCGTCGAGACCGGCGTAGGCGATCTCGGGCTCGACCATCCAGAATTCGGTGAGGTGGCGGCGGGTCTTGCTCTTCTCCGCCCGGAAGGTGGGGCCGAAGCAGTAGGCCCGGCCGTGGGCCATGGCCGCGGCCTCCATGTAGAGCTGGCCGCTCTGGGTGAGGTAGGCCTGGGAATCGAAGTACTTGGTCTCGAAGAGCGTCGTCGTGCCCTCGCAGGCCGCCGGGGTGAAGATCGGGGCATCGACGTTGATGAAGCCGCGCTCGTCGAAGAAGTAGCGGATCGCCATGGCGATGCGATGCCTGATCCGCATGATCGCGTGCTGCTTGCGCGAGCGCAGCCAGAGGTGCCGGCGGTCGAGAAGGAAGTCGGGGCCGGGACCGGTCTGGTCGCTCGACTGCTTCGCGATCGGATAATCCTGCACCTCGCCGAGCAGTTCGAAGCCCTTCACGTGCAATTCGAAGCCGCCGGGCGCCCGGTCGTCTGCGTTGACCGACCCGCGCACGCGGACCGAGGACTCGATGCCGGCCTTGCCGCAGGCCTCGAACTCCTCCTCGGTCACCTCCTTCTTGCTCATGATGGCCTGCCGGAAGGCCGAGCCGTCGCGCAGGGTGACGAAGTGGAGCTTGCCCTTCGAGCGCGTGTTGGCGATCCAACCCTCGATGGTCACTTCCTGTCCGACGTGTTGATCGAGATCGGCGAGATAGACGCGGCTCATGACGGCTCCTGTGGCTTCGGTGCAAGGCGGCGGATTCTATCAGCCGGGACCCGCCGATTCACGGCGCGCGGGCCCCTTCAGGCGGAGGAAGGCGAGGAAACCCAGGAGAACCAGGCCCAGGAGCGCGGTCTCGAGGCGAAGATCGCGGCGCGAGAGCCTGGGAACGCCTGGGCGAGCGGGCCGAGAAGCGGTCGCGGGCGCCGCGGCGCCCGCCGTCTCGCCGGGAGTCGAGAGCGGTCCGGCAAGCCAGCGCCCTCCCCCGTCCGCCGCCTCCGCGAGCAGGCCGGAGAGGCGCGCGACCAGCACCGGGAAGGCGACGGCGTCCGCCCAGGCGCCCAGGCTCTCGGGGTCGGCCAGGAGCAGAAG
>JBFIHP010000625.1:0-2796 GCA_041601735.1 Planctomycetota bacterium
ACGACCACAAGCTGCGTCACGCGCGCGACGGCGACCTCGAGGAGGCCCTGGAGGACCTCGAGCTGGTGAAGAGCCAGCTCCGCCGCTGCCGGGAGATCCTCGAGCAGATGTCGGCGGATTCGGGGGAGATGAGCGGCGAACACCTGATGCCGACCGAACTCGGGCAGCTGCTCCAGTGGGTCATCGAGGCCCTGCCGCATCAGGACCGCATCCGCCTGCGCTGCGCCGCGGACACGGCCGGTCGGAGCATGGTGCTGCCGCGACGGGCGCTGACCCGGGCCCTGAGGGCCTTCGTCAAGAATGCTCTGGACGCGACCGAGTCCCACCAGCTTGTTACCGTGACCCTGTCCGGCGACGATGAGGCCTTCGACCTCGAGGTCGTCGATCAGGGACAGGGGATGAGCGAGGACGTCCTTGCCCGGGTCTTCGATCCCTTCTACACCACCAAGTCCGCAGGCCGCGGAATGGGCCTCGGACTCTACCTCTCGCGCTCGGTGATCGAGCGATTGGGCGGTAGTATCGAGATGGAATCGGAACCCGGTCAGGGCACGCGCGTCCTCGTCCGGATCCCGTTCTGCGGCCCCGAACACGATGCGGCCGTCGAGGTCTACGCGGCGGTCACCGATCCCGCGGCCGTTGCCCGCGCCATGGAGACGAGAAGGCATGACTGAGCACCTGAACGAAGGCGGACACGATCGCAAGCCCGGCGCGCACGCGCCGACTCTCCTGGTCGTGGACGACGATCCCATCCTGCGCGACCGGCTCGCCCGGGCCTTCAGTCGTCGAGGCTTCGAGGTCAGGACCGCCGAGGGTCGCAGCACCGCGGTCGAGTCCGCGCGCGAGGAGTCGCCCGAACTGGCGGTCGTCGATCTGAAGATGGACGACGGCAACGGCCTCGAGGTCGTCCGCGACCTGATCGAGATCGACCCTTCGACCCGGATCCTCGTCCTGACCGGCTACGGCAGCATCGCGACGGCCGTGGAGGCCGTTCGTCTCGGCGCCGTCAACTACCTGTCGAAGCCCGCCGACATCGACGAGATCCTCGCGGCCTTCGAGCGCGGCGAGGGCGAGGTCCTCGATCCCAGCAAGATCGACTACAAGGCGCCTTCGCTCGCGCGGGTGGAGTGGGAGCACATCAATCGCGTCCTCGCGGATTGCGGCGGCAACATCTCGGAGGCCGCGCGGCGTCTCGGCATCCACCGCCGCTCGCTCCAGAGGAAGCTGCAGAAGTATGCCCCGCGCGGATGAGGCCATCCGCATCGAAGGCCTGAGCGTTCATTTCGGGGCTCACGTCGCCGTCTCCGATCTCGACCTCGTCGTCCAGCGCGGCGAGGTCTTCGGCTTTCTCGGGCCCAACGGCGCGGGCAAGACCTCGACGATCCGCGCGATCCTCGGTCTCGTCCGACCCGCCGCCGGTCGCGTCCGGGTCCTGGGTGAGGACGAGGTCGCGCGCAACTCGGCGCTGCGCTCGCGGCTGGCCTATCTCCCCGGCGACCTCGCGCTCTTTCCCTTCCTGACCGGTCGCGAGACCCTCGACTTCTTCGCCGGCCTCCAGGGCCGGCCTCCGCGGCTCCGCGACGAGATCCTCGATCGGCTCGACTTCCCCCGTGACGCCCTCGACCGCTCGAGCTCGGGCTACTCGACCGGCATGCGTCAGATGATCGGCATCACGGTCGCCCTCCAGCACGACCCGGAGCTCATGATCCTCGACGAGCCGACGACGGGGCTCGACCCCGTCGTCCGCCGCGAGCTGCTCGCGCTCCTGCGCCGGCTCGTGGCCGAGGGGCGGACGCTCCTGTTCTCGAGCCATGTGCTCTCCGAGGTGGAGAGCTGCGCCGACCGGGTCGGTCTGATCGCCGAGGGCCGCCTGCGTCTGGTCGACTCGGTGATCGCGCTGAAGGCGCGCTTCCCGCGGATCGTCCGCTATCGTCGCCGCGACGGCGAGAGCGTCGAGTTCGAGCACGAGGGCGAGATCGGTCCGCTCATCCAGCGCCTCGGCGACGAGGATCTCGTCGATCTCGAGATCAGGTCTCCCGACCTCGCGACCCTCTTCGATCGTCTGCACGCCGGCGAGGAGATCGTGTGAACCTCGTACTCCTGCGCTTCCTCTGGCGCCGACACCGGGTGGCGACCCTGATCTTCGGCCTGGCCCCGGTGCTCATCGGCCTCATCATGGGGCTGATCTACCCGACCTATGCGCGGGAGCGCGCCCTGATCGAGGCCATGAAGATCGTGCAGAGCACGATGAAGTTCTTCTCGCAGGACAAGCTCGACATGTTCAGCGCGAAGGGCTCCTTCAGCATCACCTTCCAGGACCCGCTCATCCTCGTCTGCTATGCCCTGCTCCCCGCGCTCGCGCCGATCGCGCTCTACGCGGGCGACCGCTCGCGCGGCGCGCTCGACGTCCTGCTCGCCTCACCGCTCGGGCGCGGCGAGATGCTGCGGACCGTGGCGGTCTTCCAGACCCTGCAGGCCGTCTGGTTCTCCACCCTCGCCTATCTCGGCGCGCTTCTCGCCGCCGCCGTCGCCGGCGAATGGCAGAGCATCACGCTCGGCACCTTCCTGCCGCTCGCCGTCGTCGCCTTCGGCGTCACGCTCGCGTTCGGAGGTCTCGCCCTGCTCACGGCCGTTCATGCCGAGAGCCGCGGGCGCGCCAACGTCGTCTTCGGCGTGCTCGTCTTCACCTTGCTGGCCCTCGACGTCGTCGCTCGCATGTGGCGTGCGGGCGCCTGGTTGGGCTGGTTCACGCCCCTGGGCTATCTGCGTCCCGCCAACCTGCTCACCGGCGAGGCCGGC
>JBFIHP010000626.1:0-2796 GCA_041601735.1 Planctomycetota bacterium
CGGGGTGCGCGGCCGCGGCCAGGGAGAGACGCGAGGGATCGACGTCGGGCAGTCCGGTGATCCGCAGCCAGAGTTCGTTCACGTAGACGAGGTCACCGCGACCGTCGATCTCGAAGATCCCGACCGGTGCCGCGCGGGAGAGCTGACGAAAGCGCCTCTCGCGGCTGAGGATCGCCGAGCTCGCGCTCTCGCTCGTGGATTCGAGCTGGCGCGAGAGGTCCTCGAGACGGCCCCGGAAGAGACTCAGTCGGCCCTGCAGGTCGTCGAGACGCAGGGCGACGGCGAAGAGCAGGGCGAGAGCCGCCACGACGGCGGCCTGGGTCGGCATGCTGCCGCGCGCGAGGATGGTGGCGGCGGCGAGAAGCGAAGCGGCGAGGCCCAGGGAGTTCCGCGGCAGATCGGCCTCGGCGCCGCCGATGGCGAGCAGTCGTCGGATGATGGCCCCGGTGATCAGAAGGGCGATACCGGGCGCGATCCAGTCCATGGCTCAGCCTCCAGCCGCCTCACCGACCAGTCGGCGAAGGCCGTCCTCGTCCAGGACCGTCACACCGAGGGTCTCGGCCTTCTTCAGCTTGCTCCCGGGCTTCTCGCCGACGACCAGGTAGTCCGTCGCCTTGCTGACCGAACCCACCGGCTTCCCGCCGTGTCGCTTGATCAGGTTCTCGGCCTCCTTGCGGCCCATCGTCGGCAGCGTTCCGGTGATCACGAAGGTCTTGCCGTCGAGAGCGCCGCCGGTCCTCTTCTTCGCGACTTCGGGCGCCAGTCCGGCGGCAATGAGCTGCGCGACCATCTCGCGGTTGTGCTCCTCGTGGGCAAAGGCCACGACGGCGTGCGCCACCTTCTCGCCGATCTCGTGGACGGCGACGAGATCGTCCTCGTCGGCCTCGAGCAGGGCTTCCAGGCTCGGATAGCGCGAGGCGAGGATCTCGGCCACGTGTTCGCCGACGTGGCGGATGCCGAGACCGAAGATCACCCGGCCGAGCGGACGGGTCTTGGCCCGCTCGATCGCGGTCAGGAGTTTCCGGCTCGACTGCTCGCCCATGCGCTCGAGCTCGACCAGATCCTCGAAGCGCAGGCCGAAGACGTCGGCGAGGCTCTTCACCAGGCCGCGATCGACGAGCTGCTCGACCAGCTTCTCGCCCATCCCCTCGATCTCCAGGGCGTCCTTCGAGGCGAAGTGCTGGACGGCGCCCTTCAACTTGGCGGGGCAGGAGACGTTGGGGCAGCGCAGCACGACCTCGTCGGGCTCGCGATCGACCTCGGCATCGCAGGCCGGGCAGCGGTTCGGCATCGCGATCGTACGCTCGCGGCCGTTGCGCTCGCCGACGAGCACCTTCACCACCTTCGGGATGACGTCGCCGGCGCGCTCGACCAGGACCCGGTCGCCGATCTTGACGCCGAGGCGCTCGATCTCGTCCATGTTGTGGAGGCTCGCCGAGCTCACGGTCACGCCGCCGAGCGCCACCGGTTCGAGCACCGCGACCGGCGTGAGGGCTCCGGTCCGTCCGACGCTGATCTCGACGTCGAGCAACCTGGTCGAGGCCTCGCGCGACTTGAACTTGCAGGCGACCGCCCAGCGCGGCGTGCGCGAGCGCGAACCCAGGACGCGCCGCAGTTCGACCTCGTCCACCTTGATCACGGTGCCGTCGATCTCGTAGGGCACCTCGTCGCGACCGTCCTCGAGCTCGTGGTGCCGGCGGACGATCTCCTCGATGTCCGCGCTCGACCGGACGTAGGGGTCGGCCACCGGCAGGCCCCAGGCGCGGAAGAAGTCGAGCATGGCGGACTGACTCTCGATCGCGAGGCCCTCGACGTGACCCACCGAATAGAAGAGGGCCTCGAGGGGCCGCTGCGCGGTGATTCTCGAGTCGAGCTGGCGGAGCGAGCCTCCGGTGAAGTTGCGCGGGTTGGCGTAGCGGCCTTCCTCCTCGCTGCGGCGGTCGTTGAAGGCCTTGAAGGCCGCGACCGGAGTGAAGACCTCGCCCCGGATCTCGATCAGGGCGGGCAGGTCCGCGCGCGGTCCGCCGAGTTCGAGGGGGATGCAGCGGATCGTCCGGGCGTTGGCGGTGACGTCCTCACCGGTCGTTCCGTCGCCGCGGGTCGCGGCCAGGACGAGCCGGCCCTTCTCGTAGGTGAGGCTGATACCGATGCCGTCCACCTTGGGCTCGAGGGTGTAGACGATCGGGTCATCGCTCCCGAGGAACTTGCGGGTGCGCGCGTCGAAGTCGCGGATGTCGTCGTCATCGAGCGCGTTGGCGAGTGAAAGCATGGGCTCGCGGTGTTCGACCGCGACGAAGGCCTCGAGCGGTGCGGCACCGACTCGACGGGTGGGGGAGTTCTCGCTGTCGAGCTCCGGGTGCGCGGCCTCGAGTTCCTGCAGCTCGCGGAAGAGGGCGTCGTACTCGGCGTCCGAGGCCCGGGGCTCGTCGAGGACGTGATAGGCGTGATTGAGCTCCTCGATGCGCCGTCGGAGCTTCTCGATCCTGTCCCTGGCCTTCATCGTCCATCCTTCAGAGGATCAGCATGGCGTCGCCGTAGGAGAAGAAGCGGTAGCGTTCGCGCACCGCCTCGGCGTAGGCCGCGAGCACGCGCTCCCTCCCCGCGAAGGCCGAGACCAGCAGCATCAAGGTGCTCCTCGGCAGGTGGAAGTTCGTGATCAGGGCGTCGACGGATCTTAGCGTCTTCGGGGGATGGATGAAGATCCGCGTCTCGCCGGCCCGTGCGACGCAGCCCCCGACCTCGTCGTCCCAGGCGCTCTCGAGGCTCCGGACCGAGGTCGTGCCCACCGCGACGACC
>JBFIHP010000627.1:0-2795 GCA_041601735.1 Planctomycetota bacterium
GGGAATTGGCGCCGATCTTGATCTCGAGCTTCTCCTTGGCGGAGATCAGCTCGAGCGACTCTTCCTCGACCTCGAGCTCGTTCAGGAAGAAGAGCTCGTAGAGCCGTCGGGCGCTGCGCTTCTCGATGCGGATGTTGTCGCGGTCCTGCTCGTCCTCGGCCCGGTTCTTGGCGACCGTCCGACCGCGGGCATCGACGCCGAAGATCTCGTCGCGGCCGTTGCAGACCAGGGTGACGACCTTCTTGCTGTAATCCGTGGTGAGCTTGCGGCGGAAATGGAAGCGGTCCTTCTCGTCGAAGCACCAGGCCTGGGCGTAATCGCCGACCAGCTCGTCCTGCTCGCGGAAGAGCCGGAAGTTGAACTGGCCCTGGAAGCTCCGGATCGTCCCGCGCTCCAGGCCGCCCAGCTGGGAGGCGATCGCGCGATCGAGGAGCTTGCGGGCGGCCTCACGACTCGCCGGATCGACCCCGGAGGGCCGGGTCTCGGAAGCTGCGGGTCGGCTCTCCTGGCCCCGGAGGGGCAGGCTGCCGAAGGCGAGGATCGCCAGGGAGAGGGCGACGAAGAGGTATCCGGGGCGCATCTTTCTCATGATCATCTCGAGCCGTCTTCTAACACGGCGGCTCCGGCCCGGGCCACCTCTCAGCATCCATACGTCGAGGAGGGCTCTCCGTGACCGGAAATCCGGATCGCCCCAAAGAGGGGTGGTCCGCCATGACAAAGTCCGCGGTCCTGTTATCCTGCCCCGGAGAAGCGATCTGGACGACCCCGGGCGCGATTGGGGCTCATGCCGCAGAAACTCGATTTCAAGGAACTGGAGCTGCGCGAGGGTCTGACCCTCCTGCACCACCGGTCCGCCAAGTGGAAGACCGAGGTGTTCCGGGTCTTCCTGGCCGCGCCTCTCGGGCGATCCGTCGCCGAACGCTCGCTGGCCGCCTACCTGCTTCGCCACGGCCACGCGGAGATGCGCGGGATGGAGGCGGTCTCGCGCCACATGCAGGACCTCTACGGCGCCAACCTGACCTCCTTCGTCAGCAAGAGCAACGAACGCCATCTCCTCGCCTTGCGCGGCCTCACCGTGGCCGCCGACTTCGTGCCGGGAAAGACCGATCCGCTGGCCAGCATCTTCGAGTACGTCGAGGAACTCCTGGAGCGCCCCTGGTTCGCCGAGCCTCGCTTCGAGGAGTCGGTCTTCGAGCGTGAGCGCGCCAATCTCCTCCGGGCGATCGACGCGATCAAGGACAACAAGGCCCAGTACTCCGAACAACGGATGGTCGAGGAGATGTTCCGGGGCCACCCCCTGGCCCGGCCGGCCTATGGCTTCCGCGAGGAGGTCGTCGCCGCCCGGCGCGAGGACGTCATCGCCGAGTACCGCAGGTTGGTCGCCGAGGCGCCTCTGCTCTTCTACGTGGTCTCGCCGCGAAGCAGCCGAGAGCTGGCGGCACTCCTGAAGAAGACCCTCAGACTCGAGCCTCGGCCGGGTCTGAAGAGCGCCCGGCTCCGGCCCCCCGAGATCCGCAAGCGCGTGAAGCACTTCTGCGAGACCGACAGCGTCGTGCAGGGGCGGCTCGCGATGGGTTTTCGCTGCCGGGACTACAAGCGCTCACGCGATCTGCATGCCTCGGTCCTGGCCGACATGCTCTTCGGCGGCAGCTCCTCGTCGCGCCTGTTCAAGGAGGTGCGCGAGAAGCGCAGCCTCGCCTACTCGATCCATTCGAGCTTCGATGCCGGCAGCGGCAGCTCCATCGTCTCGGCCGGCATCGATCCCGCCAACCTGCGGGAGGTCGAGAAGCTGGTGAAGAGGGAGCTTCGCCGACTCGCGGCCGGCAAGTTCGCGCAGAGCGAACTCGACACCGTCCTCGTGACCATCAAGAAGCAGCTCGAGAGCATCGCCGACTCGCCCGACGCGATGATCAGCTTCCATTCCGGTCGTCGCCTCGCGCAGCGCAAGGAGACCGACCCGGCGACGGTCTACACTCGCTACCTGAAGGTCAAGCCCGCGCGCATCGCCGAGCAGGCCGGGCGCATGGTCCTCGACACGGTGTTCGCCCTCGGACCGAAGGAGATCTCGCGATGACCGCCTCCGCCGCCAGGACCTCCGCCCTCGAGACCGGCCTCGGTGAGGAGATCCACAAGCGCGTCCTGAGCTCGGGGCTCACCCTGATGATCGCGAGGAAGCCCGGTTTCGCCAAGAGGTACGCGCTGCTCGGCACCAACTACGGCTCGATCGACAACGACTTCGTCTCGTCCATCGAGGGCAGGCGCGTCCGGGTCCCGGCCGGGATCGCCCACTTCCTCGAGCACAAGATGTTCGAGAAGAAGGACGGCGACGTCATGGACAAGCTGGCCGCGATCGGCTGCTCGTCCAATGCGATGACGGGCTTCAACCACACCGGCTACCTGATCGAGTGCACCGAGAACTTCGAGGCCGGCCTCGAGATCCTCCTCGACTTCGTGACCCGGCCCTGGTTCACCGACAAGCTCGTGGACAAGGAGAAGGGGATCATCGCCGAGGAGATCAACATGTATCGCGACGACCCGGGATGGCGCGGCTACATGGCGGTCCTCGAGAACCTCTACGGCAAGCACCCCGTGGCCGTCGATATCGCGGGCACCGTCGAGAGCATCCAGGACATCCACGCGGCCGACCTCCTGCTCTGCCACCGGAGCTTCTACGTCCCGGCCAACATGCACCTCGCGATCGCAGGGGACGTCGATCCCGACCGCGTGGCCGAGATCGCCGATCGGGTCATGTTGCGCAACCGTCCCGAGCCGGTCACGACCAGTCGCAAGGTCCC
>JBFIHP010000628.1:0-2791 GCA_041601735.1 Planctomycetota bacterium
AGGTGTTCGAGGGGGGCGCCGGCTCGAAGAGGTCGATGATGTCCTGGACGCTGAGGTCGGCGGCGGGGCGGGCGAGGCGGTAGCCGCCGCCGACGCCCCGCACGCCCCGGGCGATGCCCGCGCGCACGAACTGCTGCATGACCTTGGCCACGACGTTGTCGGGAATCTCGTAGCGCTCGGCGATCTGGCCGGCGGTGACGGTGTCCTCGCCGGCCAGGGCCATCTCGAGGGCGGCATGCAGGGCGTAGCGGGTGCTCTTGTTGAGGTTCACGGGCTGATCAGGCCTTCATCTCTTCCCGGCGGCGGAACTCGTTGCAGTCGAGGTCGAGGCAGAATCGTTCGGCCGGCACGAAGCCCTCCCGCTGCATGAAGGTCATCATGGCCGGGTCGCTCCAGTTGACCTCCGTCGAGATCCTACCGACTCCGAGGCCCAGGAGGTTGGTGGCGAGCTGCCCGATCAGCGCGTGGCCGATGCCGCGCCCGCGGAAATCCGGATGGACGCCGACCACCTCGAGGATGGCCGCCGGCTCGGCGACGCCGAAATCGCCGTAGTAGACCCGCGCGATCAGGAAGCCGACGAACATCCCGTCGAGCTCCGCCGCGAGGGAGACCTCGATCCCGGTCTCGTTCATCGCCATCTTGAGCTTCAGCTTGAAGTACTCGGTCCGGCGGCGGCCGCTGGCCCGGGAGTCGATGTCGATCACCGGTCCCAGGTCGGCCGGGCGCAGGCGGCGGATGACGATGTTCTCGGTCTCCTTCGACTCTTGTTCGTTCTCGTACATCTTCGTTCTCCAGTGCCTCTCAGGCCATGAGCTGGCCGCCGTCGACCCGCAGGACCTGGCCGGTCACGTGACCGGCGAGTTTCGAGCTGAGATAGAGCACGGCGCCGGCGACGTCGTCGGGACGGCCCGCCCGGCCGAGCACGGTCTCGGCCAGCGCCTGCTCCTTCACGGCCTCCGGGAGCGGTTCGGTCATCGCGGTCTGGATGAAGCCCGGCGCCACGACGTTGACCCGGACGCCGTCGCGACCGAAGTCGCGCGCGGCGGACCGCGCCAGGCCGATCAGGCCGGCCTTGCTGGCCGCATAGTTGGCCTGGCCGAGCTTGCCGCGCTCGCCGTTGATCGACGAGATCAACACGACCGCTCCCCGCGGGGAGCGCCTCAGATGCGGAGCGGCGGCCCTCAGGAGGAGGAAGGCGGCATCGAGGTTCACCCGCATGACCGCCTGCCAGTCCTCGTCGTCGAGCTTCCACAGGATGCCGTCGCGGGTGATGCCCGCGGCGTGCACCAGGATGTCGATGCCGCCGCGCTCGGCGACGACCTCCGCCACCATGGCTTCGACCTGCTCCCGATCGCCCACGTCGCAGGCCAGGCAGTCGTCGGCCGGCGCGACGTCGAGGCCGACGACATGGGCGCCGGCCGTGGCCAGCGCATTGCCGATCGCCCGGCCGATGCCCGAGGCCGCGCCGCTGACCAGGGCCGTGGCGCCGTCGAGGCCGAAGGCGGTCATCGTGCGCCTCCCGGCTCCAGCGAGACGCCCAGCTTCTCGATCTTGCGCGAGCGGAAGGCGCCCCAGATCGCCGCGCCGATGGCGCCGGCCAGGGCCGAGTGCTCGTGCGCCCGGATCTCGATCGGCGCGCCGGTCTCGGCGATCGTCTCGCGCAGGGCCGCCATCAGGCCGACGTCGGCGGCGAGGCCGCCGGTGACCAGCGCAACCTTCTTCGCGCCCGCGGCGCGGAGGAGCTTCACGTATCGTCCGGCCATCGAGAGATGGATGCCCTTGAGGATGTTCGAGGTCGAGATGCCGCGTGAGACCATGTTGATGACATCGGTCTCGGCCAGCACCGCGCAGATCGAGCTGCACTGCTCGGGCGCGTCCGCGGCGAGCGAGAGCGTGCCGATCTCGGCCATGGTCGCCCCGAGGTAGCGGGAGATGTTCTCGAGGAACTGCCCCGACCCGGACGCGCACTGGCTGGTCATGCGGTAGCCGAGCACCTTCGCCCGCTCGTCCATGAGGATCGCCCGGGCGTGGAGGGCGCCGATGTCGATGCAGGCGTCGGCCTCGGGGTCGAGGAAGCGCGCGCCGCGCGCGTGCGTCGTCATGCCGTAGAAGTGCCCGGTGCGGAAGTCGACGGCCTCGCCCTCGCCGGTGGTGGCGATGTAGTCGAGGTCCTCGCGGGCGATCCCGGCCTCGACCAGGGCCGACTCGAACATGGCCGTCACCACGTCGGCGGCCTCGCGGCGCCGGATGCGCTCGGAGCGACCCAGGAGGACCTCGGAGCTCCGGCCGTCGTCGCGCACGAGAGCGATCTTCACCGCCGAGGAGCCGACGTCGATGCCGGCCGCCAGTCTGCTGTCCTTGCTCATGTCGTGCTCAGCTCCACATCGAGGCTGCGATTCGCGAAGATCGCGGCGCCGAGGGCGCCGGTGTAGATGGAGGACGGCGAGATGTTCATGGTGACCTCGCCGTAGTTCTCCTGGATGAGGCGGCGCAGGGCCTTCACCGCGGCGGGGTTGTTGGCGACCCCGCCGGTGAAGGTGAACTCGTCGCGGACGCCGCCCGAGCGGGCCAGGAGCGCCATCGCACGCAGGGTGATGGCGCGGTGAAGCCCCGCGAGGATGTCCTCGCGCTTCTCGCCCAGCGAGAGGCGCTCACGCAGCTCGGCGCCGGCGAAGACCGTGCAGGTCGAGTTGATGCGGACGGGTCGGCTCGACCTGTTGGCGAGGGGACCCAGCTCGTGCAGGCCGAGGTTCATCTCGTCGGCGATGTAGCCGAGGTAGCGGCCGCAGCC
>JBFIHP010000629.1:0-2789 GCA_041601735.1 Planctomycetota bacterium
CCAGGGGTCGGGCCTCGGCGGTGCGGATCTCGACCTCGGGCTCGATGTCCAGGCCGAAGCGCAGGGTGATGTGCAGCCGGATCCTCGAGCGACCGTCGTCGAGCAGGACGATCAGGTTGCGCGAGCTCCGCCGCCCGGGGGCGGCCTCGCGCGGCTTCGACTCGGCGGTGCCGGCGAGCCTTTCCGATCCCAGGAGCGACTCGCTCAGGATCTTGGCCCAGTTCGGTGCCGCCTCGCCGAGCTGCCGGGTCACCGACGAGACCGAGCCGGCCTCCTCGAGGACCTCGAGAGCCTCCGCGCTGAACTCCAGCGGCCGGGTGCCGACGAGCGGCGCGGCCCTCGGCCGGAGCAGCAGGCCGGAGGAGACGGCCGAGGTCTCGCCTGGGCCCTCGATGGCTCCGGCTTCCGGACCGTCGCCGGTCGCGGTCGGGCTCGGCACGACCGGGGTGTTCACCTCGGTCTCGGTCTCGAGCTCGCCCGGCTTCGCATCCTCCGAGCGGGGCGCCTCCAGCCTCTCGATCACGAGTTCGCCGCGATTGCGGCCCGGCAGCCTCTCCGAGGGATCGATGAAGGCCTCGATCCGGGGCTCGTAGCGGGGCGCCTCGCGCCGCGGCTCCGGCGCGATCGCAGCCCGATCTCCGGCCCTCTCCGCCACCTCGCCTTTGGCCTCGAAGCCGGGTTCGAAGCGCGATTCATGCAGGCGCCCGAGCCCGTAGCAGGCCATCGAGACCAGAAGCCCCAGCGCGATCGCCGCGCCGTGCAGGGCGAGCGGCCGGTCGGCGAAGAGATCGGCGAAGACCTCGGCGGGTCCGCGACGTTGGGACCGACCGCGGGAGCGCGCGAGCAGCGTCCTCTTCGCCCTCTCGATCGCCCCCGCGCCGATCGCGCGGCGGGGGAGGGCACGGCTCATCTTCCTGAGGGCGACGAGATGCGCGCGCTCCTCGCGACAGGCCTCGCAGCGCTGGAGGTGGTCCTGCATGCGCCGCCTGCTCTCGTGGTCGAGGAGACCGTCGAGGAAGGGGTCGATCCGCGGGGCCTGGGGGCAGCCGTTCAGGTGATCGTGATGCCGGCTCATGGGGCGTCTCCCCGGCGGCGCTCCTCGAGATAGGGGCGAAGGGCCGCCTGCAGGTCGCGTCTCGCGCGATGGAGTCGCGAGGAGACCGTCTTCTCGGCCACGCCGAGGATGTCGGCGATCTCCTGGTAGCTCATGTCCTCGCGCTCGCGGAGCACGAAGACCGTGCGGAAGGGCTCGGCCAGGTTGGCGAGCGCCAGCTCGAAGCGCTCTTCCAGCTCGCGATGGGCGAGGTTATCGATCGGCTCGGGGGCCGCCTTCGGGATGACGCTGCGGCTGCCCGGCCGAATGCGTGCGATGAACTCCATGATCCGCCCGCCGCGATCGCGGCGCCGGAGATGATCGAGCGCCTGGTTTCTCGCGACCCGCAGCAGCCAGCCCGGAAAAGCCGCCGCGTCGCGGCAGTCGTGACGCCCCTCGTAGAGCTTCACCAGCAGGTCGTGGCAGATGTCCTCGGCCGAGGCCCGGTCGCCGAGGACGCTCACGAGCAGCGCCATCAGGCGTTCGCCGTGCCGGCGCGAGATGAGATCGAGGGCGCGGAGATCGCCCTTGCCGAGCAGGCGGAGGATCAGCTCGTCGGTGACGGCGATGTCGCCGCGCTCGCGCGCGGCGCTCATCTTCGCTCGTCCGGCGGCTTCCGCCATTCTCCGTTCCTCACTTCCCGCCGCGCTTGTCCCGGCGCTGCTGCTCCTCGATCTCGCGCAGCATCCGGTCGAAGTCGTCGGCCCGGCTGCCGTTCCTCGGCATCTCTCCGATCCGCTCGCCGGGACGCTGCCCGCCCGAACTCCCGAAGAAGGTCTGCGCGTTGCCCACCATGTCGGTCGGCCGGAAGTCGCGCGCATCCATGAGCGCCCGCAGCCGGCAGAACTCGTGGTCCTTCACCAGGCGATGACGACGCAGATCGGCGAAGAGGTCGTCTTCTTCGGCTTCGGCCTTGCGGTCGGCGGCCGCGGCCTTTCTCTGGGCGTACTCGACCATCCTACGCCTCGCGGTCTCGCTTTCGATCTTCGCGAGCTTTTCGCTGAGATCGGCGGCCAGCGCGGCCTCGGCCAAGAGGTCTTCAGCCGAGACGAAGCCCGCCACGGCGTGCAGGAGTTCGCCCTTCGGCGTGGTGAAGAGGATCTGCACGTTGTGCTCGCCGACGCCGCGCAGACAGCTGCCGGCCGGATCATCCGGCTCGTGCGCGAACGAGGCCCCGGCCGACTTCTCACCCTCGAGATTGCGCCAGGCCATCCGGAAGTCCCGCCGCAGCGCCTTTCGCACCTTCCCCTCCGAGAACGTCACGGTTCTCATGGTGTGGGCGGCACTTCAGGTCTTGCCCTCGAGATCGCCCAGCACCCGCAGGAAGAGGATCGGCCGCGCCTCCTTCGGCCGCTTCTCGTTGGCGGCGATCGCCGCCTCGAGCGAGCCGTGCCAGTCGAGGCCGATGATCCTCTTGGTCTTCAGATCGAGCGCGGGCTTCTTCGCCGTCGCCGCGACCTCCGCGCGCTGCGGCGTCTGGGCGGAAAGCGGCGAGGCTCCGAGAATCCCGGCCAGGGCCAGGATTCCGAGAGCCGACTTCCAGTGGGGCTTCATCATGCGATCCTCCGTTCCGGGCCCTGACGCGCGAGCAGCGCCGGCCCCTCCCGGAAATCAGGGATCGCTCTAACGGTCGGTGCCGCGCTCGGTTCCGGTGGCGGTGCCGCGCGAGGGCCCCCGCTCGGGGCCTCTCCGGGTA
>JBFIHP010000630.1:0-2785 GCA_041601735.1 Planctomycetota bacterium
AAGCGCCGGCGCAGGCGCCGCACCAGATCCCTCGGCCCGCCGTTGTCACGGGAGAAGGCCTTCACGTAGCGCTGGCAGCTCCACACCGGCGTGAGGCGGCCGAGCTTCGGCAGCAGGTAGCCGTAGGGTCCGAGATCGATCACGAGATCCTCGAGGACCAGACGCTCGACCTGCCGGAAGACCTCGGGACCGAGGTCCTCGAGGTGGATGTCGAGGTGACCGTGACGGTAGCCCTCGACCTTGCCCCAGCGAGCGAGCCCGCCGTCGGCCTCGTATTCCCAGATCATCCACTTCAGGAGCGCGCGCCCGTTGTGCTCGCCCTTCTTCGGCCCGTCCTTGTGCCGGCCCTCGTAGAGCCCCCAGACGAACTTCCGCTCGAGCTCGAGCGGCCGGCCCTCGCGATCGAGCAGCTCGAACCAGGCGTGGAAGCCGTGGGCCCCGATGAGCCGGCTCCAGAAGTTGCGCGGCAGCGGCCTGAAGTGCGCCCGCACGCGTAAGCCCCGATCACGCTCGGCGTCGGTCCGCACCCGCTCCCAGATGGATCGTTCCGATCGCCCTGTCGCCTGGTCCTCAGTCAAGAAGCTCCTCCCGGGTGAGAGCAGCATTCTCCCCTTCCCGGGCATGCTGGCAAGTCGAGACGAGCGCCTGGAGCGCCGAGCTTGCTCGGCTGTCTTGGCCGGCTCGCTCTCCGCGTCACCTGCGTCGATCGCCTCCCTCGGAGGGCTTGCTGCCCGATGCGAACTCGACTGGAAGCCGATCGGGCCAACCGCCCCTGGAATGGGAGAGCAAGCTCTCCCGAACGGCCAGGCAAGCCTGGCGCTCCATACCGGAACCGTGCAACAGGAGCGCCGGCCTGACGGCCCGGCCTGCGATGCTCGTCGGCGCCAGAGGCCGCTCTGTCAGAGCGGCGCTCCTGTTGCGCGCCGGGACGCGCCGAGCTCGCTCGGCCGTCTCGGGCGGCTCTCGAGGGCGCTTGGACTCGACCGGGCTCCCGCATGGGGCTGCAAGCTCTCCCGAACGGCCAGGCAAGCCTGGCGCTCCATGACCGTCGGGAAGAGCAATCGACGCCCGGGCCGCGAAGCCCTACAATCGCTCCTTCGTTCACGACCGACCGCCGTCACGCTAGACCTTCAGCCCCAGGAGAAGAACGCCATGAAGTCCTTCATCCCGATCACCCTCGTCCTTTTCCTGACCTCCGCCGCCCTGGCGCAGACGGGCTACAAGCGACCGCCCGAGGCGATCGCCAGGATCCTCGAGGCCGAACGCGATCCATCGGTGGTGACGGTGCCGGACGGCGAGCAGCTGCTCTTCGCCTACGGCGAGTCGATGCCCTCGATCGAGATCATGGCGCGGCCCTATCTGAAGCTCGCGGGCCTCCGCATCGACCCGGCGATCCGCGCGCGCAAGCTCGAGACCCGCACGCGACGACTCTCCCTCATGGACATCGCGAGCGGCGAGATGCGTCCTCTGGAGGTCGCGGGCACGGGGCATCTCTCCGGCTTCAGCTTCACGCCCGACGGCAGCAGGATGGCCTTCACCAACACGGTGACCGACGGCATCGAGCTCTGGATCGCCGATCTGAAGACGGCCGAGGCCCGAAGGATCGACGGTGCCCATCTCTCGGGCTTCTTCGGTACCGGCCTGCAGTGGACGCCGGACGGCAAGCAGCTCCTCTGCAAGCTCGTCGCCCTCGAGGCGCCCGCTCCGCAGCGGCCCGCGGCGCCGACCGGCCCCAACATGCAGGAGAGCGACGGCGTGAAGGCGCCGGTCAGGACCTACCAGGATCTCCTCCGCGACGAACATGACGCGAAGGTCTTCGAACATCTCGGCAGCTCGCAGCTGGCCCTGGTCGATCCCGCCGGCGGCAAGATCAGAAAGATCGGTCCCGCGGGGCTCTACACCTCCGCCCAGCCCTCTCCCGACGGCCGCTTCCTGCTGGTCCAGCGCATCCACCGGCCCTTCTCCTTCCTCTCGACCTACTGGTCCTTTCCGCGGCAGACCACGGTCTGGGACCTGAGCGGCACGATGCTGCGCGATATCGTCGATCAGCCCCTCGCCGAGAACGTCCCCATCGGCGGCGTCCAGACCGGACCGCGCTCGATCCGCTGGATGGAGAGCCATCCCGCCACGCTGATCTGGGCCGAGGCCCTCGACGGCGGCGACCCGAAGGTCGAGGTGGAGCACCGCGACAAGCTCATGACCGCGACGATGCCGGAGGGCGAGCCGAAGGAGTGGTTCCGCAGCGAGTACCGCTTCCGCGGCATCCAGTTCGCGCAGGGCGGCGATCTGGCGCTGGCCTCCACCTTCGACCGCGACACCCGGCTCAGCCGGACCTGGAAGGTCAGCCCCCGCGACCCGAGCCTCGCGCCGCGCCTGATCGAGGAGCGCTCGAGCCAGGACGCCTACAACGATCCCGGCCGCCCGCTCACCATCGCCGACGAGAGGAACCGCCGGGTGATGCGGCGAAGCGGCGACAGGCTCTTCCTGAGCGGCCGCGGCTCGTCCGACGAGGGCGACCGCCCCTTCCTCGACTCCTGGAATCCCGAGACCGGCGAGAAGACGAGGCTCTTTCGCTGCGGCGAGGGCGTCTACGAGGAGATCATGGACCTGATGGCCGACGACGGCAGCCGCATCCTGGTGCGCCGGCAGTCGAAGACCGAGCCGCCCAACTACCACCTGCACGATCTCGCCACGGGCACGTGGCGGCAGCTCACCAACTTCGAGGACCCGGGCCACGAGTTCACGAAGAACATCAGGAAGCGCCTCATCCAGTACGAGCGCGAGG
>JBFIHP010000631.1:0-2779 GCA_041601735.1 Planctomycetota bacterium
CCAGCGCGTCGTGCCGGGCGCCGAGCAGATCCTCTCGGAAGAAGCGGAGCCAGTCGTCGAGGCTCTCGAAGAGGCAGCCCGGCTCCGGCTCGAAGGCGAGGACGACGCGCCGCTCGGTCTCCATCTCGAGGATGTGAAGCCCGACCACGGCGCGGGCGACGTTGCCGGCGATCGCCGCGCGATCGAGGTTTGCGAAGGCCTTGAAGCTCCCCGGCACCGTGCTGAGCGACTGGTAGCTGCCCTCCGCCGGGAGCTGCGCGAGACAGTCGGCTGCGGCGAGGGTGTAGCGCAGACGCTCCGGATCGGCCCAGTCCGGCCGGTAAACGCTCTCCTTCACCACGGCCTGGTGGAAACCGCCGTAGGGGAAGACGTTGGCCGTCGGCGCATGGCTGTCCGCAGCGATCAGGCGATCGGCGAAGGCCTCGAGCAGGAAGGAGTCGTCCTCGAATTCGTCCGCGGCCGCGGCCGGGAGCCAGAGGCCCTGGGCGAAGCTCGACCGGCCGTGGCGGGCGCGCAGGGCGCCGGTCAAGCGCGGCCAGAAGCCCTCGGCGAGGGCGATCAGCTCCTGGGCCGACCCGGCCGGGTGGACGTTAGAGCAGTAGGTGAGCCGGACCGGCCGCGGGCTTTCCAGGACGATCATGCCCGGAGTATAGCTCCGTCTCGGCCTTGACGCCTGCCTCGGCGTCGGAGATCAGCGCCGGGATGAGCGGCGAGGCCGAGCGGCGGAAGCTCGCGGCGAATTCGGGCCTGCTGAAGGCGAGGTTCAGCGTGCCGGCCTGGGGCAGCTCCGCCACCGCGCGCGCGAAGGCGATCTCGAGATCGGCGTCGAGCGGCAGGGTCGCGTCGATCAGGAAGCGGCCCAGCGCCTCGCGTCGGAAACCCGGCTCGCGGAGGTCCATGAGCGTCGCCATGAGCAGGATGAAGGCGTTGGTCGCGGCCGTGGGCTCGAAGTCGAAGCAGGGCGTGAGGTCGGACTTGAAGCTGCGCGGCGCGCGCGCGCCGAGCTGGCGGCGAAGGAGCGGCAGAAGCCTCGTCTCGAGGCGGCGGGCCGCGTTCTCGACGATCGGGTCCGGCTTCGCCCGGCCGTGGCCGGCGGCGAGTTCCAGCGTGCGTTCGGTGTTCTTCAGCTTCTCGATGCTCTCCTCGAGCATCTCGCGTTCGATCTGCAGGCGGACCCGCTTCTCGACGTCGCTCGCGATGCGCTTCGAGGTCTCGGCCAGGGCCGCCGACCAGTCGCCGGCCAGGGCGAGCGCGGCGCGGGTCACCCGGACGAGCGGCACGGCCGGAGTCCTGGCGTCGGTGACCTCGGCGGCGCGAGCGATCGGAGTCTCGAGTGCGCGGACGAGCTTCTTCACCACACCCAGCTCGCCGGGCGAGTCGATGAAGGGCTGGATCAGGTCCTTCAGGATGCGTCCGAAATCGCGGCGCGAGACCCGGTCGATGAGCTCGCGGAGACTCTCGGGGCTGATCTCGTCGGCGTCGGCGATGGCGCCGATGCGCGCCAGGAGTTCGCGGGCGCGTTCGCGCAGCTGCTGACGTCCGGCGCGGATCCGGCGCGCCCTGCGCGTGGTCTGCAGGATGCCGCGAACCCGGCCGAACCAGATCAGTCCGATGGCGACGACGGCGAGGCCGGCGAGGCCGAGCCCGAGATCGACCAGGATGGGTTCGGCGAGAGCCTTGCCGGCGAGGGCCGAGAGCAGGGCCACGAGCACCAGAAGGCCGGTGCCGGCGCGGGCCCAGAAGGGCGTCGTCTGCACCTCGGTTCCCTTCAGGGTGCCGAGGGCACGGCGCTCCTGGTCGAGATCGTCGGCGAGGGTCTCGAGTTGTTCGAGCACGACGGTGTTCGGCGGCACGAGTTCGGCGACCGGCCGCTTCGAAGCCTGCTCGAGCGCCCGGGCGAGTTCGAGGCGACGGGTCAGGATCCGGCGGTCGACCTCGCGCGCGGCCTCGAGGGATTCGAGGAGGTCGCCGATCGCCGGCGGGTCCACGGGATCGGTCGCGACCTCGGCGTCGCGTGGCATGGCGTCGAGTTCGCGCTCGAGGAGGCGGCGCCGGCGCCGCAGGGCCTCGAGATCCTCGGCCTGGCGAGCGCCGCCCGACCGTTCGAGCAGGGGGAGTCCGAGCTGGGCGCGGAGCGCGTCGCGGAGGGCCTCGCTGCCGCGTCCGGGGCGCAGCTCGCGGGCGTCGAAGATCAGCTCGTCGCGGAAGGCCTCGCGGGCGACGCCGAAGACGATTTCGCCGGGGCTCCGGGTGCCGCTGTCGACGGCCTGACCGCCGACCGAGAGGGTCGTTCGTCCCTTCTCGTCCCGGCGCAGCACGACCGGTCGGGCGCCGCCGAAGCGGGCCGTGATGTTCTCGCCGGGGGCGAGGGGGCCGTAGAAGAGGCGCAGGAGGATCTCGGGGATCTCGCAGGCCGGGATCTCGCCGAAGGTGGCGAGCAGGCGACGCTGCACGCGCCCCGGCTCCCAGCTCTTGCGGGTGCCGTCGGCGTGTTCGAGGCTCAAGAGCTCGAGCGGGCCCAGATTCGTTCCCGCAGCCTGTTCCGTCACGATTGCCATGGACTCACCTCATTCCGGCTCTCACCTGGATGATCGACCGCGGCGGGCCCGGGCTTGAATATTGACCCGGGATAGTGGCCCGGATGATTGTTGGTATCGTGCTGAAGCCCTTGCCGGGCAGCGGCTTGGGTCAATCCTGCGGCCGCGGGTCGAATCCGGAGCCGAAGCTCCTGGTGCCCTTGGACATCGAAGAGGCGGATCGACAGCCAACCATGCCAGTC
>JBFIHP010000632.1:0-2767 GCA_041601735.1 Planctomycetota bacterium
GACCGCGGGCCCGCACTCGCCGTCGGCGAACCGCCGAAGTCCTTCTTGCCGCCCCCTTTCGCGCCACCGCCGGGATCGCGCGGCGACGCTGATCGAAAAGAAAAAGGGGGCGCGAGTTTCCTCGCGCCCCCGTGTTGCGGCCCCTGGATGATCAGAAGGGGAGGATCCCGATGATGTCGTTCATGGGCTTGTAGACCGGCTGACCGTTCTCGTCGAAGGGATCGATGAGGATCAGACGGTCGAAGGTCTCCGTGGGAGCTCCGCCGTTGAAGGCGCGGTGGCAGGAGGAGCAGTCGCCGCCGGCGCCCAGGGCCATGGAGGGCGGAAGGACGTTGTGGCTGAGCGAGAAGGGATGCGACGATTCAGCCTCCAGTCCGGTGCCGTGGAAGTCGAGATCGTTCACGCCGCTCGCGTGGCCGGCGTCCTTGAACCAGATCCGGTCGCCCTTGATGAGGACCGGACGAGCCGCGATCTGCCGACCGTAGCTGTCGTTGCCCTCGAGCGCGTTGATGTAGGCCAGGATCTCGGCCCGGGTGTTGACCTCGGGCTTACCGTCGCCGTTGTCGTCGGTGACGATGCCGAGGGGGCTGCCGCCGGTCGCCTGGCGCACGCGCCAGAGGATGATCGGCGTCACCACGTCGTCGCTGAGGTCGTTCGGCGTCCCGTTCTGGTCCCAGTCGCCCCACCAGACGCTCAGCAGGGGCTTCATGGGATAGAGGCGGGTCTGCCCGTCGCTGCCCTGCTTCCACTTCAGACCCGGCCACCAGCGCGAGGTGTCGGGGTCGTTCGGATCGAGCGGATCGGCCGAGAGGAAGGCCGGCGAGTCGTAGCCGATCGAGATGCCGGTTGCCGAGTTGTCCACCACGAGCTGCGTCGGGTTGCCGACCGAGGGGATGTGGCACATGTCGCAGGACATGACCTGGAGGTGGGTGCCGGTCGTGTGGATCGGCGAGGTCGGCGGTGTCGCGTTCGGGTCGTGGGTCGGGCTCGCCGGATCGTGGCAGTCCGCGCAGGTGCGGAAACCCACGAAGTCGGTCACGTTCTGCACCGAGCCGAGGAAGGCGTTGCCCTTGGCGAAGTTGTGGTTCATGTCGCCGGTATGGCAGGTCGTGCAGGCCCGGCTGTCGTTGTCGGAGATGTCGTTGGCCGGATCGCCGTCGGTCCTGTTGTTGAAGGCGGCGAAGTGCACGTCGTGCTGCTCCGAGAACCAGACCTGACCGCGCTTCTTGAGCTCCGGGGTCACGTGGCAGCCCCAGCAGGCGAAGTCCGAGGGTTGCTCGGTCATGCCGGCGCCGGAGAACATGATGTTGCCGCCGGTTCCCATGACCAGGCTGCCGTCGTTGATGCCGACGTCGTAGTCGATCTGCAGGCGGGTCGCGAGCGGCGGGTTGCCGGGAGGCAGGCTCGCGAGCTCGAGCGTCGAGAACCAACCCTGCGCCGCCGTCGGCGCCGACGCGAAGGCCTTCACCGAGGCGTTCTGGTCGTCCACCAGACCGTCCTGGCCGCGCAGCGAGGCGGCGCGCCAGATCCAGTTCATGTTCTTGCCGTTGCTGATCGTCCGTTCGGAGCGATGGCAGAGAAGGCAGTCGGGCTCCGAGTGACCGGTGACGTCCCAGGGCGCCATCCGGTGGCTGCCGTTGGCGGTGTTGATCAGGGCGTAGTCGCCGTCGAGCATGACCTGATTCATGGTCTTGCCCAGCTTCTCGTAGCCGAATTCCTGGTTGATCTCGTCCCAGTAGGGCATGCCGTCGCGGTCGAATTCGCCCGCGCCGCCGCCCGGATGGCAGATGCCGCAGAGACCGGTCCAGGCAAAGGAGGTCTTGTCGATGTGCGATTCGTCGAGGTTGTTCTTCGCAGCCAACTGGCTGCTATCGGTGGAGGGCGGTCACCATTTGCCGTACATGCCGTCCGACCGGACGAAGTCGCGTCCATCCTGGAAGAAGTCGTCGTTGGTGTGGACGGCGCCGTTGATGTCGATGCGACCCTGCTGGAAGTGATAGCCCGAGCTGATCTGATCGACGTCGTGGCAGGCGCCGCAGGTGGCGCGGGGGCTGTAGGGCGCGGTTGAACCGGCCATGATCAGGCCGCCCGACTCGTCGCGCAGCGCGATGTCGGGATGCGCTCCGGCTCCGCCTCCGCCTCCGGCACCTCCGCCGGCGCCATCGTTGTTGTTGTTGCCGCCGCCGCAGGCCGTGAGTGCGGCCAGCATCGAGACCGCGGCGACGAGACAGATGAAGTTCGGAATCCATGTGCGAGCGAGCATGTTTGTCTCCTGCGCTCCGGGCCCCGCGATGGCGAAGCCCCCCAAGTTCGAGTCGATGTCCGGAAGAGCAAGGAGCGGACCCGGCACCGCCAAAATCGCCTCGTGACGCGATGTCGCAGGAGACGGGTGTCGCCGCTGCGCGAGCTTCCCCATCGCGCGGCGAGATTCCGGAGGGTCGAGACCCGATCGCGTGCTTTGACCGTCCCACGGCCCGGGCGCTCGGAGTGTCGCAGGATCCCACGCTGCGAAATCCGGGTGCCGGCTGCTCGAGGCACGCGGATTTGCCCCCAGAGCGGGGCAAGGCCCCCAAACCGCGGCGCGGCGCCGGGCCTGGCCGTCGATCAGCCCGGCCTAGGGCCTCATGCAGCGGGACTGTGACCCGGTCGGGGTCGCCCCAACCTAAGATCGACTCCTGTCGCGAGCCCGACCCGAGCCATTCTCGAAGCGGTCCGGCCGCCCGCGCGGAGTGCCCGTCATGGATCTCGAGATCTTCGCCCTGATCGC
>JBFIHP010000633.1:0-2745 GCA_041601735.1 Planctomycetota bacterium
GCAGATGCGACCGGAGGGCAAGAGCCTTCGATTCGACGATCGCCGCTCGAGTCGTACGACCGGCGGAACCGAACGGCAGATCGTCGCAGAGCGCGTTTTGACTTGTGGCGGCCGCCGGGGCGGGGGCACTCTGCAGGCATCGGCGATCTCAGGATCGGCCGACCCTCCTTCCGAACCGGGGAGGCCTGCGCCATGCCTGCAGGCACCGTCGATGCCTCGCGCTTTCGACCCCGCCCGCTCCGGGAAACCGCCCGGAACCGCAGGATCTCTGCTGCGACCGTCTCCGGCTCGACCACGCCTGTCTCGAACGGGGCCCGACCCGCGGCCTCCTCCCCCCAGAACACCCGAGGTGCCGTCATGAAACGCCTTGCCATGCGCGCGACCCAGACCGCGCTGATCCTGTTCCTGTTCGGTTCGTCGCTCTCGGCCCAGTACTCGCTCGCGACGCCGATCGACTTCAACAACGCCCAGTCGGGCATCATGTTCGACATCGCGGCCAACACGCGACCGGTTCGCGTGACGGCGATCGACGTCGTCGCCGAGCCCGGCACCCACACCTTCGAGGTCTGGCGCACGAGGAGCCTGACCTGGATCAACCGCGAGACCGACCCGTCGGCCTGGATCCTGCTCGGCAGCAACACGATCGGCGTGCCGCCGGGCTACGCGCTCACTCCCCTGGGCATCCCGCTCGACATCCAGTTCGATCCCTTCGAGCAGGGCAGCTGCGGTCTCTACGTCACGACGACCGCATCGAGCAGCTCGACTCTCAAGTACACCAACGGCAGCAATCGGGGCGGCCTGCGCGTGCAGGATCAGCACCTCGAGATCCGGGAGGGGGTGGGCAAGAGCTATCCCTTCGGCGCGACCTTCCCGATCACCCCGACCGATTCGCGGATGTTCAACGGTCGGATCCACTACTCGATCACGAGCCAGGGCGAGCCCGACGCCCTGTTCGCCGGCTCGCCGAACACGAGCGGAACGGGTCTCGTCTTCGACATGCTGGCTCACGAGCATCTCACCGTCGAGGGCTTTGACCTCTACCTGGACCCCGGAACGCACACGATCGAGGTCTGGACGACGCGGACCGGCGGGCCGTCCGCACCGGTCGCGAGCGATCCGAGCGCCTGGGTGCTGGCGGGCAGCGTCGCGAACTTCAACGCCCCGGCCAGCGCCTTCGATCACGACCTCGGCTTCGACCTGGACGTGCCCGTGAGGCCGGGCCAGGCCCGCGGCTTCTACGTCACCCGAACGTCATCCGGGCCGGCCGGCATCCAGTTCCGCGACGCCGGCGCGGTTGCCGGCACGACCTCGGCCTCGAACCTCTTCCTCGAGACCAAGGTGGGCCAGATCCGGGGCTACTTCCTCGGCGGCTCCGGTACGACCGCCGGGATCTGCGGCCTCGTGCACGTGCACCGCAATCTCCCGGGTGAGAACACCAACATCAACTCGACCGTCCTCAACAGCGGCAACGGTCCCAACGTGGGGCCGGGCCTCTTCTTCGACCTCGCCGCGACGGGCGATGAATTCGTGAGGATCGCCGGCTTCTCGGCCTACATGTACGCCGGCACCCACGACGTCGAACTCTGGCTGACGAAGGACCGGACGAGTCACATCGGCAAGGAGACCAGTCCCGCGCTCTGGCATCGCGTGGCCGCCGCGACCGTCCCCGTCGCGGCCAATGACACCCTGACCTACCTCTTCAAGACCTACATCGTCCTCGAGCCGGGCGCCGTCCAGGGCTGCTACCTGACGACGACCGTCGGGTCGAGTCTCGACATCAGCTACTCCGTCGCCGCGACCGGCGTCCCCTACGCCTCGACTCCCTGGTTCGAGATCCGCGGCGGCAGGCGAGCCAACTACCCCTTCGGCGGCAGCACGATCGCGAACCGCGGACCGGACCTCCAGATCCAGGGCTACGTCGCCGATTCGAGCCATCACACGATCATGGAGGACTTCGGCGAGGGCTACATGAGCGATCCCCCGAGCGGCTGGTTCTCTCACCTCGCCGAGGGCGACAAGCACACGACCGCGTTCGACAACCGCGACGGCTGGGTCTTCACCTGGTCCTGGTCCGTCGGCATCCCACCGAACGCGCCGATCCAGAATCCCTACGCCGCGGTGAACTCGGACTACTCGGGCACGAACAACCCGATCGACTGCTATCTCTACAGCCCGCCCTTCGACGCCTCGCAGGGCAAGATGACCCTGAGCTTCGACCACTACTTCCGCCAGTACACGAGCAGCACCGCGACGGTCGAGGTCTGGGACGGCGTGGCCTGGAACGGCGTCCACTCGACGACGACCACGTCACCGAACCCCGAGGAACCCATCCTCGACATCACCGCCGCCTGCGGCGGTCACGACAAGGCGCGTTGCCGCTTCCGCTACGTCGGCGACTACGACTGGTACTGGTTCGTGGACAACGTCTACATCACGGGCGTCGGCGAGGGGCAGGCGCCGCGACCCGGGCTCGGCGTCTTCGACCTGAACTACTCGCGCGAGCAGAACGAGAAGGGTGTGGCCTCGAACCTCCCCGGTCCCTACTTCGCGGAGGGTCACACGGCGGTTCCTGCGGTCTTCCAGTTCGAGGGCGAGCCGAACCAGCCCGTCTACCTGTTCCAGGGGCTCGCGAATCCCAACGGCTGGGACTTCCTCACCGTGGGCAAGCTCGACATCGGCGTCTTCGATCCCATGAGCGGCTCCTTCGCCTTCATCGAGCAGCTCGCCTCCGGCGCCGAGCCCGGC
>JBFIHP010000634.1:0-2742 GCA_041601735.1 Planctomycetota bacterium
AAGATGGCCTCCCTGGGCAAGCTCTCGGCCGTGGTCGCCCACGAGATCAACAACCCTCTGGCGGGGATCACGACCTACGCCAAGCTCCTCCGGCGGCGCTTCGAGCCCGAAGAGGGCAGAGACGAGCAGGGGAAGCAGGGGGATACCGCCCGCATCCTCAAGATGGTCGAGGAGGAGTCCGCGCGCTGCGGACGCATCGTCCAGAACCTGCTGCTGTTCAGCAGGGCCCCTACGGCCAAGTTCTCGGAGCGCGACATCGGGCCCATCCTCGAGCGCTGCGCCCTCCTCGTCCGGCACCAGGCGGAACTCCAGGACGTCGAGATCGAGGTCGCGATCGCGCCGGATCTCGTCCCGATCACCTGCGACGCCGCGCAGATCCAGCAGGTCGTGATCGACCTGATGATGAACGCCATCGAGGCGATGCCGGACGGCGGCCACCTGCGGATCTCGGCCGAGCCGCGCCCGGTCGAGAGACGGGTCGTCATCCGCATCGCCGACGACGGAGTCGGCATCGAGCCCGAGATCATGGAGTCGATCTTCGAGCCCTTCTTCACCACCAAGAGCGAGGGGCACGGCGTGGGGCTCGGCCTCGCCGTGGCCTACGGTATCGTCGAACGCCACGGCGGTCTGATCAAGGTCAGCTCGGAACCGGGCCGGGGCACGGAGTTCCGCATTCATCTGCCGCTCGACGCACCGACTCCGATCGATGCGGGCGAGTCGGACCTTACGGGAGCGATACGATGACCGGGACGGCGACCGAGACGAAGGGCCTGCGGGTCCTGATCGTCGATGACGAGGACATCGTCCGCGAGTCATTGACCGAGTGGCTGCGCGACGACGGCCATCAGGTCAAAGCCGCGAGCTCGGCTCGCGACGCCCTGCGACTCGTGGCCGAGCAGACCTTCGACGTCGCCCTGGTCGACATCAAGATGCCCCGCACCGACGGCCTCGAACTCCAGGCGCGACTGCGCGAGAAGGCGCCGGATCTCTCGGTGATCATCATGACCGCCTACGCCTCGGTGGAGTCGGCGGTGAAGGCCCTGAAGGCGGGGGCCTACGACTACATGGTCAAACCCTTCGATCCCGACGAGCTCTCGCATCTTCTGCGTCGTGCCCAGGAACATCGATCGCTGCGCGACGAGAACACGCGCCTGAAGCAGAGCATCGAGGCGAGCGGCGACCCGAAGGAGATCGTGGGCACCTCGCCGGCGACGGATCGGATCCGCGAGCGCATCGACACGGTGGCGGCGAGCGAATGCACCGTCCTCGTCCAGGGCGAGTCCGGCACCGGCAAGGAACTCGTCGCTCACGCGATCCACCGGCGCTCGGCTCGGCGCTACAACCCCCTCGTCATCGTGCACTGCGGCGCCCTGGCCGAGGGGGTCCTCGAGAGCGAGCTCTTCGGTCACGAGAAGGGCGCCTTCACCGGAGCCCGCTACCACCACAAGGGCAAGTTCGAACAGGCGGACGGCGGGACCATCTTCCTCGACGAGATCGGCGACATCTCGGCTCAGGTCCAGGTCGAGCTCCTGCGTGTCCTCGAGGAGAAGACCGTGACCCGCGTGGGCGGGAGACAGCCGATCCCCGTGGACTTCCGCATCATCGCCGCGACCAACCAGGATCTCGCCGCGGCCGTCGCGGCCGGAACTTTCCGGGAGGACCTCTACTGGCGCATCAACGTGGTGACCATCGAGATCCCCCCGCTGCGCGAGCGCATCCAGGACATCGCGGTCCTGGCCAGACACTTCCTCGACCGCTTCTGCCGCAACATGAGCAAGAAGCCGAAGGAGATCGGCGAGGAGGCGATGCAGGCGCTCCTGGCCTGCCCCTGGCCCGGCAACATCCGTCAGCTCAAGAACGCGATCGAGAGCGCGGTCGTCCTCGGCCGCAACAACACGATCGAGGTCCGGGACCTCCCGGACTGGGTCGTGGCCGGGGCGGCTCGGACGCGACCGCGGACGCTCGCCGACGTCGAGGCCTCGCACGTCCGGATGATCCTCGAGGAGACCGGCGGGAACGTGACGGAGGCCGCCCGCATCCTGGGCGTCGATCGCGGCACGCTCTACAACAAGATCAAGAAGTTCCACATCCCCAGGTCGGCGGATGGCGACTGAACCAGGCGTGTCTCAGATAAAGGTCCTGCGGCTCCTGGCCGTCGGACGCCTGGAAGAGCGCCTGCTTCGCTCGGTGCTGGTCAGGCTGAGCGAGCGTCTGCCCGTTCCCTGCGCCCTGCAGGAGAGCGGCGAGGACCTGGAGTTGTGCTGGATGGCCGAGCGCAACCAGGTCGATGCCGACCGTCTCCTGGAATCGGTCGAGGCCCTGCCGCGGAGCGAGTCCTGCCAGACCGTCGCGATCTCGTCCCACGACGTCGGCAACCGGATCTTCAGCTTCTTCTTCGGCCGCGCGAGGGTCGATGGCAGGGCGGCCATCGTCTCGATCGCACGCCTCGATCCGGCTTATTACGGACTCCCCGAGGATCGCGACCTCCTGGTCACGCGGATCGTGAAGGAGATCCTGCACGAGATCGGCCATAACGCCGGCCTGCGCCACTGCGAGGACCAGGACTGCCTGATGCACTTCAGCGCCGACGTCGAATCGATCGATCTCCGCGGGCGTGACTATTGCGAGGGCTGCGGCGTCGCGGTCGATTCCCTCTATGCCGCCTGAACGTGCCGGCGGAAAACCGCCAACGACCGCCTACCACTTCTCCGACAGCAGCTGAGGGCGGCGCGGGGGCACCTC
>JBFIHP010000635.1:0-2736 GCA_041601735.1 Planctomycetota bacterium
CTCGAGATCCTCGGCGAACTGCCGCGCGCCGATGCCGCCTTCGAGGACCGCGCCCTGCGGCGGGAAGGACGCCTGATGCTCTATCGCCGCATCCTCCCCGGGCTCTTCGTGCTCGCGGCGATCGGCCTGATCATGCGTCTGGCAGACACCCGACGCCGGGGTCTCGACCGCCCCCTGGTGGTCGAACTGGTCCTGGTGATCGGCATGCTCGCCTACCTTCTGGCCCTCTGCGTCCAGGAGGCGGGCTGGCTCATCGATCGCGGCCGCGGCTTCCTGCCGCTGCACCTCGCCGCGCCCTTCTGGCTGGCGCTCGCGCTTGCCCACCACGTCCGCGAGGTCTCGGCCCTGATCGAGCGGCGCGGCCGTCGCCTCGCGGGGTTCCTCCTCGGGGTGCTGCTGGCCACCGGACTCGGTCTCGTCCTCGTGCTGCCCCGGCACGCGGCCGAGCGCGCGGCGCGGCCCGTGCTCGACGATCGGGACGACTTCGTCGCGCTGCTCGAACCCGGCGCCGAGACCGGAGCCCGAGGCGCCCCCGTCCTGCGCGAGGCCGAGGACGCCATCGTCCTCCGCCTCCGCGACGGCGCGGCCCGTCCCGGCCGACGCCTCATGGTCCTCGAGGCCGAACTGCCCGAGGCGGACCGGGCGACCGCCTTCGAGATAGCATGGGAGGGACCGGCCCGCGACGAGCGCGGCGAGACCCGGCGCCAGCTCTTCGTGAAGGAGGCGCAGGGCGGGAATCGCTGGGAGATCGCGATCGAGCCCCGCCCGCTCGGCGACCTGAGCATCTCCGCTCCCGAGAACCCGGGCCTGGCGATCCGCCCCGTCGCCTTGCGCTTCGAGGAACTCGCGCGCCCCTTCGCGGCCGGCCCCGATCCCCTCCCCGAGATCCACGCCTACCGCCCGAGTCCCGATCGCGTCCGCATCGAGATCGCGGGCGGCGAGCGGGAGAGCCGCTACGAGTTCTTCTTCTCCGGCGGTCTCTCGGACGAGGCGCGGATCTACCCCGAGCGCAGCGGCGAGCTCCGGCTCGAGGACGCGCTCGGGCTGCACGATCGCGAGGGCGGCGATCTGCGCGTGGCGGTCGTCACCGACGCTCAGGGGATGGGTGCGAGCGAGTTCCGGCTCGAGGCGGCGGAGGAGCTGCCCGATCGCCTCTGGACCCAGGGACTCGGGACACAGCACTTCACGCCGCGACCGATCGAATGCGAGAAGCTCTACTGAGAGGAAGGGTCGCTCAGCCCCGCGCGCTGCGGATGATCGACTCCATGTGGGCGAGATAGGCCTCGAGGGCCGTACGACCGGCCCTGGTGATGCCGTAGTCCGTGCGCGGAACGCGACCGTCGAAGCTCTTGACGCAGGCGAGGTAGCCCGCTTCCTCGAGCTTGCGGGCGTGGACCGAGAGGTTGCCGTCGGTCGCGTCGAGCGCGTCCTTCAGCTCCTGGAAGCTCATCGAACGATGCACGGCAAGCGCGCTCATGATGCCGAGACGCATGCGCTCGTGGATGAGCTTGTCCAGGGCATCGGGGCGAAAGGAGCCGGCCTTCTTGGACTCCTTGCGACGCCGCGGGCTGCGGCTCTTGCGGGTTTCTTCGCGAGATTCAGCCACCGTAGCGCCTCGCGATCAGGAAACCGAAGACGAGGTGAAGCCCGCCGAAGCCCAGGGCCATGTACTCGTTCAGCCAGGCCGCGGGACTGAAGGTGGCGGCGGCGCCGAGCAGCATGAAGCCCATGCCCATGACCGGAATGGCCGGCACCGAGAACATGCCGGCCGCCACGACGGCCGCGCCGTAGAGCAGAAGCCAGCTCCCGGGAATCAGGTCGAAGAGCCCCGCCTGAAAGAGCGCGGGCGTGAGCACGGCGCCCGCCAGGACCGCGGGACCGAGGCCGAGAAGGAAGCGCCGGCCCGGTCCCCGCGCGAGCGAGTCGCCGGCCTTGCGCTTGAGGCAGACCAGGCCGACGACGACGGCGAAGACGGCCTCGGCGAACCAGACCATCAGCCAGGAGACGTCGTCGGCCCGCCCTGAGGCCAGGACGGCCGCCACGATCGCGGAGCCGCCGATGACCATCAGGCCTCGGCCCGGAATGGCCGTGAAGGAGCCCGAGCGCTCCATGGTCGCCCGGATGAACCGGAGGTCCGCCAGGGCCTTCTCCTCGGAGTTCGCCCGGCGCTGCGGCCGCCTGATCTGACGTGGTCGTTCTCGCAACATGAACTCGAAGCATAGCCCGGCTCTCCGCCAAGGCAAGCACTTTGCCTCACAAAATGACTGGCGGAACCCGCTGGATCAGGGCATCTCCACCCCGAGTTCCCGGAACTGCCGGGCCGCCGCCTCGGCCCAGCCGCGATTCGCGGCCGGACTGGCGGGGCTGGGATGCAGGACGGTCCCGAATTCGAGATCGAGCCCGGAGAGCGCCGCCCGGGCCCGATCACGGGCGAAGGCGCCGACGCCGATCAGGAGCCGCGGCTCGAGTCGCCGGACGATCCGAAGGAGCGCCCGGTCGCAGGCCGCGAAGAGCGGATCGCGCTCGGCCGCCGGCAGCTTGTCCGGCGTCCGGTTGCGGCCGCTCTCCTCCATGAAGACCAGCGGGCAGTAGTTGAGCACGAAGAAGCGGGCGAAGAAGGATTCCGGCTCGCCGTAGACCTCGCGGAAGAAGCCCCAGAGCCGGCGCCCGCTCACCTCGCTGCGCGTGCAACCGAAGCCCTCCACCGGTCGCGTCGGGTGCTCCCGCCGGGGCCTC
>JBFIHP010000636.1:0-2722 GCA_041601735.1 Planctomycetota bacterium
ACGGCGATGCCGCCGACGAGCCCGGCGCCGCTGGCCGGTACGACCACGCTGCCGAGCTCCGGCAGCTGCCGGGCGATCTCGAGGCCGACGGTGGCATCACCGGCCAGGGTCTCGATGCCGTCGTGCGGATGGAGCGCTCGTCGGTCGCCCTCCTCCGCGAGCTCGCGGACTCGCGCCTCGCGGGCGGCGTAGTCGTCGGCACAGCGGACGATGCGCGCGCCGAGTCGCTCGGCCACGCTCGCCTTGTGACCCGAGGCCGAGGGCATCATCACGAGATCGAGCGGAAGTCCGGCAATGCGCGCCGCGGCCGCGGCGGCGATGCCGAAGTTGCCGGACGAGGAGGTGACGAAGCCCGCGGGGCGCCCCGACTCCGTCGCGGCGAGCACGGCGTTGAGCGCCGGCCGGAACTTGAAGGAGCCGGTCTCCTGCAGGCACTCGAGCTTGAGATGGATCTCGAAGCCGAAACGCTCCTCGAGCAGACGCGAGCGAAGGAGCGGGGTCTTCCGCACTCGCCCGGAGAGCCGGGCGACTGCGGCGGCCAGGGGCGCCGCCAGCGTTGCCGCGAGGCCGCCCCTTCCGGTCACCTGTCCTTCGCGCCCTTCTTCTCGCCGTCCTCGTTCCCGCGCTGCCGCTTTCGCGCGCGCTGCCCGCGCGGGTCCTCGCGCGGCGCGTCCTGCGGGAAGAGCTCGACCTGGAGCAGGATGTCGGTGTTGCCGGGAACGCCGACCCGACCGGCCGCGCCCCAGGCGAGACTCGCCGGGATCCGGGCGCGGATCATGCCGCCGGGTGCGATCTTCGCCAGCGCCTGGCGCATTCCCGGCGTGAGGCCCACCTGCTTGAAGTTGTTGGTGACGCCGCGCGTGTAGCTCGAATCGAAGAGCTGGCCGTCGGGAAGGGTCCAGTAGGCGTAGTGGATGTGAACGCGGTCCTCGGGCTTGACCTTCTCGCCCTCGCCGGGCCGGATGATGAGGTACTCGAGACCGTTCGCGGTCTTCTCCATCCTGGCGTCGTCGGCATGGACGAAGGGGACGACCTCGCGGGCCAGGAGATCGAAGTAGAGGATCTTGCAATCGGGATCGACCATGGCCGAGACCTCGCCCTTGAAGAGCGCCTCGCGCTCGACCCGACCGCGGTAGTGCCCGTCGGTGCGCGCGATCTTGGCTATGGCGTTGAGGAAGGCGGGACCGAAGCGCCCCGCCTGGCCGCCGAGCGGCGCCTTGAGCGAGAAGAGCGAGCTGTCGATGATGTTGCCCTTCTCGTCGCGCATGACGTAGTCGAAGGCCACACCGGCCTTGTCGCCGGCGATGGCGCCCTTGCCGTCCGCGAGGATCATGTAGGCGGAACCGTCCTCGAGAACGGTCGCCCTGGCGTCATCCCAGGGGCCGAGCGGCGGAACGTCGACGTGGCCCTCGACGCGGAGGATCTGCAGGGCATAGATCAGATCGGCGTCCGGAGGAATCCGGTTCCGGATGCCCTTCTCGCCGAAGGCGGCCTTCGCGGGCAGGTCGATCCGCACCTTGTCGCCCGGCCTGAGATGCGGAGTCACGACGTTGAGGCCGCGCACGAAGGCGCCGCTGTCGAAGACCTCCGGCCTGGGGCTTCGACCGTCACGACGCCGCGAAGTGGAGACCTCGCTACCGTCGGCCGCGATCCAGACGGTCATGTGCGCCCGCACCTTGTCGCCGACGAGGAGCTTCTCACCGGTCTCGGGCCCGCGCTTCAACCATGACCAGGCCACGCCCGAGGCCTCGTCCTTCTGATAGGAGGCCTCGTCGTGCTTGGGGATCACCAGGTCGAGCTGCGCTTCGCGCTCCTCCTGGGTCCATTCCCGTCTCGGGTCCCGCTCTTCGTCCTGGTCTTCGTCCTGATCCTGATCCGCGGTGACGGGCCGCGAATCGGGTCGTGTCGTGGGATCGTTCTGGGCGAAGAGGTCGGGAGCGAAGGCGAGCGCCAGGGCGGCCAGGCAGCTGGTGAGGGCGAGACGGATCATGAGACTCCTTTCGTTCGACCGACTCGCGTTCGCACCGCCCGATCCGGGCGCGAGGACGACGCGAGAAATCACGGTGGCGGTCGTTTGTACGGCGGCGTAGCTTAACATCGAGGACTTCGGCCTCGAAGTGATTCCGAGGGGCCGAATTCGACGATCGCGCGGGATAAAAAACCATGCTCGACCACCCCCTCCTCGACGGCCTCCTTGCCCTTCAGGACGCGATCCTCGCCCGGGTCCGCGGGGCACGCATCGCTCGATCCTCCGAGGACCTGGCGAGGGTGGTCCGGGACGGGGCGGACGACTGCGTCTTCGAGATCGACCGGATCGCCGAGGACGAGCTCGTGCCTCTTCTCGAGGTCTCGTTTCGCGCCTGCGGCCGGATCCGGGTCACCGCCGAGGGGCTGGACGAGGATCTGGTCCTCGAGACCGGCGGACCGGGACGCCACCATCTGATCCTCGACCCGGTGGACGGCAGCCGGCTCCTGGCCTGGGACAAGCGTTCGGCCTTCACCCTCGGGGCCGTCGCGGAGGATCGGGGCGGTGAGGAGACGCTCGAGGACATCGAGCTCGCCGTCCAGACCGAGATCCCCTGTTCTCGCAGCAGACTCAGCGATCGGCTGATCGCCCGGCGCGGCCGGGGCCTGCGCGGCGAGACGCGGGACATCGACGGCCGGGGCCTCCTCCCCTTCGAGCCGCGCAGCTCGCGAGCAGAGCGGCCGGACGGCGGCTTCG
>JBFIHP010000637.1:0-2720 GCA_041601735.1 Planctomycetota bacterium
CGACATCCTCGAGACCGAGGCCAATCTCTACCCCGCGACCTTCACCTTCGATCGGCGGGGCAGCGTGGTCTTCGCGGTCGATAACCGGCTCGCCCGGGTCGAGGAGGGGCGCCTCGTGACCCTCGCCGGCGCCCGGACCGAGGGGAAGACCGACGGGGAGGCCCTGGCGGCGCGCTTCCGTGCTCCCTTCGGGCTGGCCCTCGAGGACGGCGGCGGGCTCCTCGTCGCCGAGGAGACGGGGCGGCGGATCCGGAGGCTCCGGACCGATGGTCGGGTGGAGACGGTCGCCGGCACCGGCAAGAGGGGGAACGAGGACGGCAAGGCCCTCGAGGCCAGTTTCCAGTCTCCTCTCCACATCGCCCTTCGTCCCGACGGCGCCCTGGTGATCGTGGATCTGCTCCCGGTCGCGGGCGAGGCGCCTCGCTATCACGTCCGACTCCTCGCCGAGGGGCAGGTGAAGACTCTCGCGCGGGTACCGGTGGGAATCCGGGCGGCGGAGGTCAAGAAGGCGAAAGAGCCCGCCAGCGCAGGACCCGAACCGGGGTCCGGAACCAGTGGAGATCGTCGCGACGGTCGTTGATCACCACGCGACCCGCGCGGGGCTCGGCCTGGATCCAGCGGCCGTCGCCGAGCGCGGCCATGACGTGACGGCCGTCCAGGGTCACCGCGAGATCACCGGGCTCGACCTCGTGGTCCTCGAGTTCGCGGACCCGGCGGTCCTCGAGGATCGGCTCGAAGCGGCCGTCGTAGCCCGCGCCCATGTGCCGGGCCGAGGCGTCCGACCACCAGATCGCGAGCGCCTGTCGCAACCGGCCCGGGCTGGTCTCCTGCCAGGCGGCCTGGAGCGTGCTCTCGATCATGCCGCGACGGACCAGACCCGAGCAATCGATGCCGCGGCCGCACTCGCCGCCCCAGACGTAACGACTGCCCTCGAAGCTGCGGAGGCGCTCGACGAGGAGGTCGCGCGGCAGCGTCTCCTCGGCCGGCATCTCGGCCAGGATGACGAGGGCGCAGGTGACCGAGACGGCGAGGCCGAGGACCTTGCCGAGATGGAAGCTCGACCAGAGGAGGCGAACGAGGCAGAGCTGGGCCAGGGTCAGGGCGGCCACGAGGGTTCGGCGGAGGAGGCCCGAACCGATGGGCTGCAGCACGAGGACGAGAGCGAGTGCCGACGCCACGGCGAAGACCGCGAGCGTCGGACGGCGCCCCGTGAGGACGGGAACGAGATCGAAGGTCGGGAGCTTCATGCCGCGATCATGCCCGAAGAGCCGGCCGCGGGAAACGCTCGCAGCGGCTTCAGCGCCGCCGCGCTTGCCTGACGCTCAGCTTCGCCGGCGGTCGAACTTGCGGTCGTGCGGAGGTCCGCCGCGGCGGTCATCCTCGTGGTGGTGGTGCCCGCGTCGGGGTGGGCGATCCGGCCTGAGGCGCAGGGGACGCCCGCAGACGCGGGCATGGGCGATCCGGTCGAGGATCGAGCGCGGCAGTCGCTCCGGCAGGTCGATCGTGCTGAAGTGCTCGAGGATGATGATGCGCCCGATGTTGCGAGCCTCGATGTCGCCCTCGTTGGCGACGGCGCCGACGATGTTGCCCGGACGCACCCCGTCACGACGGCCGACGTCGATCCGGTAGCGTCTCATGCCGGCCTCGGGACCCTCGTCCGGGCGGCGCGGTCGCTCCTGGCGATCAGCTCTCTCCTCGATGCGCTCGTGGTGCGCCTGGTCGTCGGCCCGGCGCTTCTTCTCCTTGCGATCCCGCTTCTCGTCGAGGAGGAGGGGCGATTCCCCCTGCACCAGCGCGGCGAGGGCCGCGGCGACGTCGAGACCCGAGACCTCACGCTCGTTCTGGTAGGAGGCGATGAGCTCGCGGAAGACGTCGAGGTCGCCCTTCTCGATGCGCTCGTCGATCGAGGCCTTGAAACGCTCGATGCGTTTGACGTTGACCTCGGCGACGCTCGGTAGCTGCAGGGCCTCGATCGGGGCCGAGGTGGCGCGCTCGATGGCCTTCAGCATGCGCCGCTCGCGCGGCGCGACGAAGAGCAGGGCCTCGCCCTTGCGGCCGGCGCGGCCGGTGCGGCCGATGCGGTGGACGTAGCTCTCGACGTCGTAGGGGACGTCGAAGTTGATGACGTGGCTCAAACGCTCGACATCGAGCCCGCGGGCGGCGACGTCGGTGGCGACCAGGATGTCGAGCTTGCCGTTGCGGAGCCGCTCCATGGCGCGTTCGCGCGCCTCCTGGGGCATGTCGCCGTTCAGGGGTTCGGCGGCGTGGCCGCGCGCGTCGAGGCGTTCGGCGAGTTCGAGGGTCGCGGTCTTGGTCCGGACGAAGACGATCATCGCCTCGTAGGGTTCGACCTCGAGGAGCCGGGTCAGGGCATCGAGCTTGTGCAGGCCGGCGACCACCCAGTAGCGCTGTCGGATCATCGACGCCGTCTGGGTCGTGACCTTGGTGGAGATGCTCACCGGGTCCTTCAGGTGCTCCTTCGCGATGCGGCGGATCTCGTTCGGCATGGTCGCCGAGAAGAGGGCGAGCTGCCTCCCTTCCGGGCTCTTCTCGAGGACGAACTTGACGTCGTCGATGAAGCCCATCCGCAGCATCTCGTCGGCCTCGTCCAGCACCAGGGCATCGAGATCCGAGAGATTGAGAGCGCCCTTCTTCATCAGGTCGATGACCCGCCCCGGGGTGCCGACCACGGCCTGGACGCCGCGCGCCAGGGTCCGGAG
>JBFIHP010000638.1:0-2718 GCA_041601735.1 Planctomycetota bacterium
CCAGGTTTCGAGCCAGCCCTCGAGCTCGGGGATCAGGGCCGGACGCGGGGGGTGGAGCGCGTCTGCGGCGAGCTTCGCCACATCGAGCCGCTTCACGTCCGCGAGTCTCTCGTAGTTCTCGAGCGCCTCCTGTTTCGCGTTGCGCTCGCGTTCGGCCGTCTCGAGCGCCCTGGTCTTGTCGGCGAGCGCGGCCGTCTCCCGCGCGAGAGCAGCGCCCTTCTCCTGCGCCTCCTGCTCCGCCCTGGTCCTGGCGCGGTCGGCCTCGCGGCCCTTGACGTAGAAGGTGAGCGCCGCGGCGGCGACGGCCGCGAGCACGATGCCGCCGGTGGCGGCGACGAGCCGGTTGCGCTGCGTCCAGCGCAGGGCCTTGAGCAGCCGCCCTGCGGGTCTCGCCTGGACCGGCTCCCAGTCGCGGAAGCGCCGCAGATCCTCCGCGAGTTCCTCTGCCGAGGCATAGCGTCGGTTCGGGTCCTTGTCGAGCGCGGTCAGGATGATCGCCTCGAGGTCCTTCGGAATCCTCGGGTCGAGCGCGCGCGGGGCCTTCGGCTCGACGTTCCGGATCTTCGCGAAGAGCTCCTCGCGATTCGGGGCCTGGAAGGGGCGCTCGAAGGTGCAGCACTCGTAGAGGATCGCGCCGAGGGCCCAGACGTCCGTGCGGCGATCGATCTCGTGGATCCTGCCGAGGACCTGCTCCGGAGCCATGTACGACGGCGTGCCGAGGCGATCGTCCGTCCGGGTCAGCGTGGCGTCGTTCGAGAGTTCGTCTCGGGCCAGTCCGAAGTCGAGCATGCAGGGACTGCCGTCCGGCCTGACCATGATGTTGCCGGGCTTCATGTCGCGATGGACGAGCCCGTTCTCGTGAGCGGCGTGGAGCGCGCGGGCGGCGGCGGCGATGAAGCGGGCCGTGGCGCCGAAGGGCCGCCCGCGCGCGCCGCTGCCCGGAGTCGCGGCGCTCGACTCGGAACCCCGGGACTCGCCCGATCCGCCGCCGCCCGCCGTCACCTCGAACTGCAGGCCTTCGGGGCGGGCATCCGGCGGTATGAGCCGCGCCGTCGCGATGCGCCGCGCGAGGGTCTCGCCCTCGACCAGCTCCATCGCGATGAAGGGGACGCCTTCGAACTCGCCGAACTCGTGGATCTTGGCGATGCCGGGATGACTGAGCCGGGCGGTGACCGCGGCCTCGCGCTCGAAACGCAGCCGCGTCTCCGGCGAGAGGATCAGGCCGCCGAAGAGGAGCTTCAGGGCGACGCGCCGCCGGATCCGTTCGTCCTCGGCGAGGTAGACCGCCCCCTGGCCGCCGCGACCGAGCTCGGCCAGGAGCAGGTAACGATCGATGCGCCTCGGCGGGGCGGCGGAGGACCCGCGTCCCCTTTCCTCGCTGACCCGGGTCTCGGCCTCGAGGTCGATATCGGGCTCCCGGCCGCGTTCGGACTCTCCGCGTGTCTCGCTCAAGGCCTCTGCTCCACCGCTGGACGATCCTCCATTGGACCGGTGGGGCGGGGTCTCGTCAACGCCGAGGGTTCGAGGCCTCTCGAAAGTCGTGGCGGGGGTGGGGAGCGAAGCGCCCGAGGATCAGCCGATCTTCTCGCTGAAGACCTTCTCGATCTCGCCCAGGGCGTTCTCGATGGCCATCTCCTCGGCCTCGTCGAGATTGCCGCGGGTCTTGTCCGCGAGGATGCGGAGCGAGGCGAGGTGCCAGCGTGCCTGGCGCTCGTCGAGGCGCGCGACCTTGGTGATCGGGTTGGGGATCTCGCCCAGGGCGATCATGGACTGCGTCGCCATCGTGTAGACGATGGTGAGGAAGGAGGCCTCGGGTTGCGAGCTCATTCGCCGCTCTCGCGACTGGCCTGCTTCGAGGCCTGGCGCGGCTTCAGCGTGCCCCGCTGGCGTTCGAGAGCCGCCTTCACGAAGCCGCGGAAGATCGGGTGGGCCTTGATCGGCTTCGACTTGAACTCGGGGTGGAACTGCACGCCGATGAACCAGGGATGGCTCGGGATCTCGACGATCTCGACCAGGCCCTTGTCGGGGTTGATGCCGCTCGGCATGAGCCCGTTGGCCTCGAGCACCTCCAGGTAGCGGTTGTTGAGCTCCCAGCGATGGCGGTGGCGCTCGCTGATCTCCTCCTTCTCGTAGAGGCTGTAGGCGAGCGTGTCCTTCTTGAGCCGGCAGGGGTAGGCGCCGAGGCGCATCGTGCCGCCCTTGTCGGTCACCGACTGCTGCTCCTCCATGAGATCGATGACCGGGACTCCGCACTCCGGCGTGAACTCGGTCGAGCAGGCGTCCTGCATCCGGCAGACGTTGCGGGCGAACTCGATGACGGCGATCTGGAGACCGAGGCAGATGCCGAAGTAGGGGATGCCGTTCTCGCGGGCATAGCGCGCGCCCAGGATCATGCCCTCGATGCCGCGCTCGCCGAAGCCGCCGGGAACGAGGATGCCGTCCACTCCCTCGAGATGTGCGGCCGCGCCGTCACGCTCGATGTCCTCGGCCTCGACCTTGTGAAGCTTCACCCGCGTGCGCGCCGCGATGGCCGCGTGATCGAGGCCCTCGTAGATCGACTTGTAGGCGTCGTGGAGTTCGATGTACTTGCCGACGATGGCGATCTTCACCTCGCCCTGACGGTGGTTCTTGATGATGTCTACCAGCCGTTCCCATTCGGCGAGATCGCGCTCGTGCTTCGGTGACAGCTGGAGGCGCTTCAGGATGAGATCGTCGACG
>JBFIHP010000639.1:0-2707 GCA_041601735.1 Planctomycetota bacterium
CCTGGTCAACTCGCCCGAGACTCGCGCCCGCGTGCAGACCTTCGAAGCCGACTTCAAGACCAGGGCTCAGGAGGCCGCTCAGGGACTCGGCGAGAAGGTCGAGGCTGCGGGTCTCGCTCTGATCGGATCGCAGGAGGAGGGCTCCATCCTCCCGGTGCTTGCGGTCATCCGCGAGGAGAAGGCCTACGATGTCGCCAACATCGACCTGCTGGTGAAGCAGGGTGCGATGGAGGCCCAGGAGGCCGAGAGGCTGAAGACCGCGGCGCGTGAACTCGAAGGCGAGATGGCCTCCTATCTTGCCGGCCAGCAGCAGCTCGGCCGCGAGTTCGCCGAGGCCGTCGGCAAGCTCGAGCGCTCGCTGGTGCGGGTGGCCCTCGGGGCCTTCCGGCAGGCGATCCTCTGCTTCCACGAGAGCGAGCCGATCGTCGCCTGGCTCGACCAGATCGAATCGACGATCCTCGAGAACATCGAGATCTTCCGGCGCCCCGACACCCCGCAGGGCGCCGAGGAAGAGGGCCCCGACTTCTCGGCCTTCGACGTGAACGTGGTCCTGCACAACACGGCCGAGGGCTGCCCGATCGTGGTGGAGAACAACCCGACCTTCCAGAACGTCTTCGGCAACCAGGACCGCGTCACCGTCTCCCCGGGCGTCTACGGCACCGATTTCAGCCGGATCAAGCCGGGCTCGCTGCTGCGCGCCCAGGGCGGTTACCTGATCCTCAACGCGCCGGACGTCTTCGGCGAGGGCGGGGTCTGGAACCAGCTCAAGCGCGCGCTGCGCGCCGCCGAACTCGTGATCCAGCCGCCCGAGGGCGCGGCCCAGGGCGTGCCCGTCCTCAATCCCGACCCCATCCCCCTCAACGTCAAGGTCATCCTGCTGGGCAACGCGGCGCTCTACGAGGTCCTCTACGAGCGCGACCACGAATTCGCCAAGATCTTCAAGGTGAAGGCCGACTTCGACACCTCGATCCGGATCGACGACGTCACGCTCTCCGACTACATCGATGCCCTGGTCCGGATCATCCGCGAGGAGGGTCTGCGCGAGCTGAATCGTGATGCGATCGAGACCGTCCTGCAGTACAGCATGCGGGTGGCGGGCGAACGCGATCGGCTCTCGACACGCTTCTCGCTTCTCGCCGACATCATGCGCGAGGCCGACTACATCGCGGGCAAGACCGTGGCCGCCGAGATCACCGGTGAGGACGTCCTCCAGGCGATCCGCGATCAGCGCGAGCGACACAATCTGATCGAGGAGAAGCTCTTCGATCGCATCCGCCAGGGCGAGATGAAGGTCGATACCGAAGGACGCCTGGTCGGCCAGATCAACGGCCTCACGGTTCTCAGCGTCGGCATGTACTCCTTCGGCAGCGTGGCGCGCATCACCTGTCGCACGGCGGTCGGCAAGAACGGTGTGCTCGACATCGAGCGTGAGGCCGAACTCTCGGGCGCCAGCTACGAGAAGGGTTCGCTCATCCTCCAGGGCTTCATGGCCGGCCGCTACGGCCAGGATCACCCGCTGACCTTCAACGCGAGCATCTGCTTCGAGCAGTCCTACGGCCTGATCGACGGTGACAGCGCCTCGTCTACCGAACTCTACCTCCTGCTCTCCGCCCTCGCCTCGGTTCCCCTGAGGCAGGACCTGGCGGTGACGGGCTCGGTCGATCAGTTCGGCACGATCCAGGCCATCGGCGGGGTGAACGAGAAGGTCGAGGCCTTCTTCGATCTCTGTCGCTCGCGCAACCTCACGGGCGACCAGGGCGTCATCATCCCCGAGACCAACCTGGGCGATCTCATGCTGGCACCCCGCGTGGTCCGCGCCATCGAGGCCGGCCGGTTTCACATCTACCCGGTCAAGCACATCGACGAGGGAATCGAGATCCTCACCGGCCTTCGCGCCGGCGAGAAGACCTCGGCGGGCGCCTGGTCGACCGGCTCGGTCAATGAAGCGGTTCAGAAGGCGCTGGAGCGGCTCTTCCGCCTCGGCAAGGACTGAGGACGGCCTGATGGAACGCGAACTCGAACCGGAGTACATGGACACCGTCGAGGAGGCGACCAGCTACGACGCGATGGACCACAGCCTCCCGAACGAGGCCTTCGTCGATCGCCTGATCGAGCTCGGCGCGCAGGGCCGGATGCTGGACCTCGGCTGCGGCCCGGGCCACATCCCGCCGCTGATCGCGGCGCGCATCGAGGAGGCTCGCATCGTCGGCCTCGACGCCGCGGGTACGATGCTCGAGATCGCCGAGCGCCGCCGCCTCGAGTCGCCCCATGCGGACCGCATCGAGTACCGCCTGGCCGACGCCAAGACCTTGCCCTTCGGCGATTCCGAGTTCGACTGCGTGATGAGCAACACGGTGCTGCATCACATCCCCGATCCCCTCCCCTTTCTCGGCGAGGCCGCTCGCGTCCTGAAGCCGGGCGGCGTCCTCCTGATCCGCGACCTCTTCCGCCCCGAGACGCCCGAGCGCGCCCGCGAGCTCGTCGCCCGCCACGCGGCCGACGCGGCGCCCGACCAGCAGGAACTCTTCCGCGCCAGCCTGCACGCCGCGCTCAGCCCCGCCGAGCTCCGCGACTTCGCCGACCGCGCCGGCCTCGCGGATTGCGCGATCGTCCTCGACAGCGATCGGCACATGTCCCTCCAGCGCCCCGCGAACCCGAGCTGACTCCGGCTCCGCGCTGGAGCGCCGGCTTCAGGTGCTGTCGGGAA
>JBFIHP010000640.1:0-2701 GCA_041601735.1 Planctomycetota bacterium
CCTCTTTGCGGTCCTCTTGACGCTGTGTATCGGCGCCTCGGGCCAGCAGGTCCGCAGCGTGCCCTCCCCCGCCGACCCCACGATCGCTTCGGCCGCCATGACCGCGGCGCCCGGCACGATCGTCAGCATCGCGGCCGGCGTCTACCACGAGACGCTCCGGGACTTCGGCGCTCCTCTGGTCTTCGAGGGCGCGCCGGGCGGAGGCACGATCATCGAGGGCGGCCTCGTACGCCGGAGCTTCCTGCTCGGCAACGGCTCCAGCCTGAAGGACCTGCACTTCCGCCGGGGGATCGATCTCGGCGGCGCCTGCGCCGAGGCGACCGGCTCGCTCCTGATGCGCGACTGCAGCATCCGCAACTGCCACGCCCAGCTCGGCAACGGCCCGGTCCTGCTGGTCGGAGGGACCTTCGACATCGTCGCCTGCCAGTTCCGCAACAACACCGCGATGCAGGCCGTGATGGTGCTCGGTCAGAACACGGCGCAGTTCAGCCAGCTCTCCCGTTGCCTGATCAAGTCGAATCGCGGAGCGCAGATCGTCGTGTTCGCGCAGGGCGGGACCGCGTCCTTCGACAACTCCCTGGTCATCGACAACGAGGCGACCGGAAACCTGATCGACCTGGATCCGGCCGGCACGCACGCGATCACGCACGACACGATCATCTTCAACCTCGCCCAGAACACGATCAGCTTCCTCGGCTCCAATCCGAACGCGGCCTCGGTCAACAGCTGCATCGTGCGCGAGAACACCGGGGGCCAGGGCGGCGTCGAGCTCGACGGCCCCGCGGCCTATCGCAGCAACATCAGCGGCTGGGGCGCCTCCAACGAGAGCTTCGACATCGAGCCGACCTTCTTCAATCCGCAGCTCGGCAACTTCCGCCTCCACCCCTTCTCGGTCTCGATCGACACCGGACGCTTTCCGGTCGCCATCGAGACGGTGCGCGATCTCGACGGCTTTCCCCGCAACGTCGGGCCGCTGACCGATCAGGGTTGCTACGAGTACGGCGGTCCCGATCCGGGCCCCTCCTTCGACGGCACCGCCCAGACCTTCCTGCCCCAGCTCGGCCCCTCGCCCATGCTGCGGGTGAACGGCAGCGACGGCGGCCGCAATCACGTCGTGCCGGTCATGGCGGGGCAGAATCTGCAGATCTCGGTCCAGGGACCGGGGCTCTCGAGCAACGTCGACTTCGTGCTCTGGGGTCAGTTCGGCTTCCCGAACGCCTTCAACCCCATGGCGATCCCCCACACCAACGCCGGCCTGATCGTCGTCACGCCGCACTATCTCGCGCCGGCGAATCCCGCCCTCTTCACCCTGGTCGACACCATGAATCCCGGCAACGGCTTCCTGCCGCCCACCCTGGCGCCCTGGGCCTTCACCAGCATCGCGACCCCGGTCGCGGCGCCCTTCGCGCTCCAGGGCATCATCAAGGACGCGGGCGGCGGCTGGCAGATCACCAACTGCGTCGTGGTCTTCATCGGGCCCTCCTGAGGAGCGAGGGATCAGGACCGCGACCGGCGCTGGACGACCACGAGTCCGGCGATCGCGACGACGGCGCCGAGCCACTGCTGGGCGACGAGGCGCTCGCCGAGGATCGGGATCGCGAAGACGGCGGCCCAGAGGACCGAGGACCCGGCCAGTACCGCGATCTCGTAGGAGTGCAGGACGCGCAGCACGCGGTTCCAGACGATGGGCCCGAGCACGACGTGCAGGACTCCGTTCAGAGCGATGACACCCCAGTCGGACCAGCCGCCGAGTCGCGGCAGTCCCTCGGTGACGAGCCCGCAGGCCACGAGAGGCAGGCCGCCGCAGAGGAAGGCCAGGGTCGCCACCATGACCGAGGAGATCCGGCCCCGGCACTGCAAGGCGATGCTGCGGGCGACGTTGTTGTTGACGGCCAGGACGAGCACGCCGGCGGCGACCGCGGCGACGCCGCGTCCCGAGGTCGGGGCCTGGACCTCGTCGAGGAAGAGCGCGAGGCCCGCGAAGGTGGCCAGGGCGCCCAGGATCTGCAGGAGAGCCGGTCGCTCGCGCATCCAGATCGCGCTCACGACCATCGTCATCAACCCCACGGTGTTCACCAGGAAGGCGTGCGTGGTCGCCGGGTTGAGGTCGAGCGAGATCAGGAAGGTCAGGCGGACGACGATGAAGTTGCCCAGCCCCAGGGCCGCGATCTTCGGCCAGACCGAGGCCGGGAGACGGCGAGGCAGTCGCTCGCCGCGAACCCCGAAGACGACGAATCCGAGCAGGAGACCGCCGAGCCCGACCTGCAGCCAGCTGAAGCTGAAGACCGGAATCCGGCGCAGGCAGTCCTTGGCCAGGACGGCGCCCAGGGCCGCCAGGGCGACGATCACGAGGCTCTCGAGGACCGCCTGCCGGCGGGCGAACCTGACTGGCATCCTGTCCGTCACGGCCGGGCCCACATCATCATCCTCGCCGGCGAGGGGATGCTCGACCGGAGGGGCATCTTGGCGAGCCCGATCGGGGGCGTCCAGAGCGGCACGCCGATCCTGGGTACCCTGGCCCAGTCACCGCCCCCGAAGCCCCGGTTCCGGACCGCTCCTCATGGGGAATCCGCCGCGATCCGAGAGCCTCCGCGGGCCGACCGGGGAGCCTCGCCCAATCCGGCGCATCTCGAGAAATGGCACGGCGTCTGCGCGCCTCCGGGCGGCGGATCGCCGGCCCGGATCGGGCGGGGCGCCCGAC
>JBFIHP010000641.1:0-2691 GCA_041601735.1 Planctomycetota bacterium
GCCGGCCCGGTCGTGCAGACGGGGTTGCTCCGGGTCGAGCTCCCAGGGGTGGAGATAGAAGATGAAGGGACGACCCTCGGCCCGCGACCGGGCGAGCGCCCGCCGGGTGAGCCAGTAGGGAAAGAGCCGGAACCAGCCGCCCCCGCAGAAGGCGAGCTCGCGCCCGACCAGGCGTCCCACCGTCATGGGGAACTCGAGCAACTCGCCGCCGTTCGGCAGGGCGATGCGATGGAGGTCCTTCTCGGAGCCGGGGATGCCGTACTCGGGATGACGGACCGGGAAGATGCTCGAGTCGTAGCGAATGCCCTCCTCGTGGAGGATCTCGAGCGCCCAGAGGGTCTTCCGCGTCACGCTGAAGCAGGGGGCGCGATAGCTCTCCGGCGCAGCACCCAGGACCTCGCCGAGCTGACCCTGCGAACGCCGCACGTCCTCACGGAAGGCCCCGGGATCGAGGTGCCAGATGGGTCGGTGGGCATGCCCGTGGCTGCCGACCTCGTGGCCGGCCGCGGCCAGCGCCGCGATGGCGCGGGGGAAGCGCTCGGCGACCCAGCCCAGGACGAAGAAGGTGGCCTTGATCCCCCGGCGCTCGAGGAGCTCGAGGATCAGGTCGAGGTTGCGCTCGACCCGGGGCTCGAAGGAGGGCCAGTCTGCCGGGTCGATGCGCTCCTGGAAGACGCCGACCTGGAAGTAGTCCTCGACGTCGATCGTCATCGCATTGGCGACGGCGCTGGCTTGGGCGAGAACTGTCACGAGAAGGCCCTTCTCGGCTACTTCGCTCCGCGCCCGGTGAGGCAGCGGACCGTCAGGAAGATGATGATGATGTCGGTCATCATGCACATCTTCTTGATGTAGAGAAGGTCGTAGGCGAGCTTCTTGCGGACGTCGCGGAGGGTCGAATCGTAGCTGTGATAGACCTGCGCGAGGCCGGTGATGCCGGGCTTGACCTTGAGGCGCTCGGCGTAGTCGGGGATCTGTCGCTTGAACTGCTCGACGAAGACGGGGCGCTCGGGTCGCGGGCCGACGAGGCTCATGTTGCCGGCCAGGACGTTGAAGAGCTGGGGAATCTCGTCGAGGTGACTCAGGCGGAGGAAGCGCCCGAAGCGGGTGACCCGCGGGTCGTTGTCCTGGGCCCAGACCGGGCCGGTCGCCGATTCGGCGTTCTGGACCATCGTCCGGAGCTTGAGGATGTTGAAGGGCTGACCGTCCTGACCGACGCGCTCCTGCTGGAAGAAGACCGGGCCCTTCGACGTCAGCTTGATGACGAGACACAGGATCGCCAGCAGCGGCATGAGGATGACCAGCCCGACGGCGGCCAGGAGCCGGTCCGTGACGTTCTTGAGCGCCATGAACCGCCCGCGCGGTGCTGCTGATGAGGTCCCCAGGGTCAGAATCATGACCTCTTACCCGTCTCCTCGCGCATTCGGCGCCCCGCCGCTGCCATGAAGGCAGCCCGGCACGCGGACCAGGGGTACTTCGTCGGTATCAGGATCGTTCTGGGCAACGAAAAGGCATCATCAAGTCCGGTTCTGGACCCGAATCGACCCCGAGTATACACCTGAGACTAGAGCCATCAACTGAAAAGAGCGAATTCGATGCCCGCTCGCCGTCGAGCTTAGTCCTGAATAGACAGCTACTTGGGGTTCTTACCGCGAGAGGGATCGGGAGATCCGCGGAATGCCGCGAACGACCCGGAGTCTCTCGTCCGGTTCGGACCCGATTCAGCTATCGACCGGAGCGCGGCCGGGTCATGGGTCGTTTAATCCCAGTCGCTCATTTCGGTCCTCGAGCGGGCCTCAGCGGCCGCCTTCGAGGCGGGTCAGCCGAGCGCCCGCGTCCATCCGTCGGCGCAGATCGAAGATACGGATCGACCACTGGCCAAGGGAAGGATCCCCCGGAATCTCGACGGCGTCGTAGTGCGCCCGGAGATCGTCATAGAAGGCCGACCACTCGGGGTACTCCCGCCGCTTCCAGTCCTTGTCGTAGTTGTCGAAGCTCTCCTGGGAGGAAATCCAGAAGTCCACCGGCCGTCCCTCCAGAAGCGGGTGCAGCGGCCGCTGATGAGCCGGAAGCCGCTGCAATGTCTCGGGCGACCGCCGGTAACGTTCGACGGGAGGCAGGGCGTCGAGCTCGGCCAGGTGAATGCGACGCATGTCCAGATCGGGCAAGGGAAAGCGCTCCCAGATGGCGTTGTAGCCGTGATAGGGCGAAAGGGCATCGCCCTTCTCGCTCTGCCAGGGCTTCTCGACCACCAGGACGTCGTAGCGAGGATGGCGATAGGCACGCGCGGCGGGCGCCTCGTAGGCGAAGCGCTTGCGCTGCGCGCCCCAGCGGACGAGCTGGCCCTCGTGATGGCGGATGATCCGTTCCGACACCTCGCGGTCGTAGTCGGCGGCCGAGCGTTCGCGCTCGCGCTCGGTCGCAAGGGCCCGGGTCGAGCGCTCGAGCTCATGGTCGATCCGACGACGGATCCAGCCGTAGCGCTCCGGCGTCGGCTTCAACACCAGGACCTCCCCGTCGTTCACCACCGTCGTGCCGGCGGGGATGTTCTCCCAGACCCACTCCATGGCCCTGAGCTGGGGCGGCTTCGTTCCGAGTTCACGAGCCCGCTCGAAGAGCCCCCCGCCGGGCGAACCGGGCCAGGGCAGCAGAAGGACGAAGACGACCAGGGCGAGTCCGCGGGAGGGCTGGAAC
>JBFIHP010000642.1:0-2686 GCA_041601735.1 Planctomycetota bacterium
AGGAGCGCCGCTCCGACGGAGCGGCTTCCGGGCCCCCACGAGCATCGACTGCCGAGGAGCGCCGCTCGGACGGAGCGGCTTCCGGACCCTACGATCATCCGATGCCGGCCTGTCGGGCCGGCGCTCCTGGAGCGCTTCAGGAGTGCCGCTCGGACAGAGCGGCATCGGTAGACACCGGGGCTCCGATCTGGACGAAGGCGCCGCGATCAGCGGCCGAATTCCTGGAGCAGGAGTCCCGTGCAGGCCGCCAGCGCGGCGGGCAGCCAGGCCGCGAGGTCCGGCGCGACGAGAGGGCTCTGCGCCCCGATTCGGCTCATCAGCAGGGTCATGGTGAAGAAGCCGAGCGAGAGGGCGAGGCAGAGCAGGAGCCGGGCGAAGACGTTCTGGCCGCGACCGCGGGTGACGAGGGGAATCCCCATCATCAGGAGGACGAAGGCGGAGGCCGGATAGGAGAGGTGTTCGGCCGCCATCATCGCGACGCGCCGGTCGTCAGGCGAGCGCTTCGCGATCTCCCGCAGGCGCCACCAGGAGAGCCGGCGGAGGACCCGGTTCTCCTCGCCGACGTCGTGGGCCTCGAGATCGCTCAGGGCGGCGAAGCCTCGGGCATCCACGGGCGAGCCGGGGGCGGGCTCGAAGCGGCCACCACCCGCGCCGTCGTCGATCCAGTCGAGGTGGTCGAAGTGCAGGCTGCGCGTGCCGTCGCGCGGGAGCATGGTCACCTCGTGGAGCCGCAGCGCGCCGCCGTCCCAGCGTTCGGCATGGAAGATGTTGCCGCGTGCGTCGCGCAGGAGGTCGATGTCGTCGTAGACCGGATCCGACTTGCCGCGCATCATCCGGCTCACGATCACCATCTCGCGTGCCTGCGCGGGAATGACGATCTCCTCGATCACGACGAGGCCGGCCATGACGACCAGAGCGCCGCCGAAGATCGGCAGACCGAGGCGACTGCGACTGACGCCCACGGATTGCATCGGCACCAGTTCGTTGCCCTGATCGAGGTGATGCAGGGTGAACATCGCGGCGAAGAGGATCGCGTAGGGGCCGAAGAGCACGAGGATCTCCGGGAGGTGGAGCCAGTAGTAGCGCGCCAGCCCGGCGGCGAGGCCCATGCCGGCCTCCGCGAAGGTCTCGCGGGCATCGTCGTGGTGCTTCACGTGGGCCAGGAAGTGGAGGACCAGGTAGAGACCGACGAGGAAGAGCGCCGTCGAGGCCAGGGCGCCGCCGAAGAGGCGGAGGATGTAGCGGTCGAGCAGCTTCATCGTCTTCGGCTCCGTCGCCAGGCGAGGACGGCGCCGATCGCGGTCAGGGCGTTGCCGCTCCACATCGCCAGGGCGGGCGCGACCGCACCGGTCTCGGCCAGGCTCTCGCCGACGAGCCGTGGGGCGTAGTAGAGCAGGAGCACGAGCAGGAAGCCGACCGCGAAGATCGTCGCCCGGTTGCGGACGCCGAGCAGGACTCCGAGCGCCGCGCCGAGGAACGAGAAGAGCAGCGCCGATATGGCGGCCGCCGCGCGGGCCTGAAGCTCGATCATGGCCTGCAGGCCGAGCTTGCTCCGGGGCTCCTCGCGCGATGCGCTCAGGAGTTCCTCGTAGTCGAGGCTGCCGGCGCGGCGGCGGGGCGCGGGCTCCTCGGAGAGGGCGCGGAGGTCGAGCGCGATGCTCATCGACTCGGAGGCGGCCTGCACGTGGTAGGTGAGCTCGTGCAGCTCGAGCACGAGACGTCCGCCGCGGCCGTCGATGTAGGGAAGGGCCCGTCCGGCCCGGGTGAAGATCGGCGGGGCGCCTTCCTCCTCGAGGTCGGCCACCACGAAATCCTCGAGGAAGGGCCGCCCCTCTTCATCGACGCCGACCCGCGACCAGCAGCACTTGAAGCGGCGGTCCTGGATCGTGGTGCGATCGTCCTCGAGGAGGCGATCGATGTTCTCGGCGAGGAAGCGCTTGCCGATGCGCCGCTGCTCGTAGTGGGCCCAGGGCACGACGCGGTCGCCGAGCCCGGCGAGCAGGAGACAGCCCAGGGCGCCGAGGAGCAGCGCGGGCTGGAGGACGCGGAACAGCGACATGCCGGCCTCGCGCATGGCGTTGATCTCGCCGTCGGCCTGCGACTTGCCGTAGGTCCAGATCGCGGCGATCAACACGGTGAGCGGCACCAGGACCTCGATCTGGGTGAGGCTCAGGAGCGCGACCACCTCGAGGAGGGCGGAGACGGTGAGGAAGCTCATCGACTCGCGCAGGGCGACCATGGAGAAGACCATCATCGTCACGAGCGCGGCGAGAACGAGGAAGGTGAAGAGCGCGGATCGGCCCAGCATCCGGGCCAGATAGCGCTCGACGATTCGCATGATCCGTCCCCGGGGCGATCAGTAGTCCGGTTTCATCTGACCGAGGAGCTCGCGGAGGAGCGCCTGGGTCTTCAACTCGGCTTCCTGGTTGTTGGCCTGGGAGTACTTGTCGGGTGAGGCCAGATAGTCCTCGATGGTCGAGTAGATCAGCTTGGTGAAGATCTCGTCGATCGCGATCTGCCGGGCCTTGGCCGGGTCGTACTTGTCGTCGCGCAGGAACTCGCGGACGTTGTTCTTGCGGACGCCGAGCCACTGGCGGCTCTTCAGCCGCAGCCGCTTCTCCATGTCCGTGACGAATTCGGGCTGGCCGGAGCGGACCTTGGGGTCCATCTCGTTCACGGCGCGCTG
>JBFIHP010000643.1:0-2683 GCA_041601735.1 Planctomycetota bacterium
AAAGTGCCTGGCACCGTATGAGGGGGATTGTGGACACAGGGTGCCGGGTTCATCGGAGCTTCGGGATCGATGAGGGTGGGGGCATGGCTTGCGTCTCGGCCGAGATCCGCGATGCTGGTTCCTCCGGAGGTGAATGCATGTTCCATGGTGCCCCGATCCTTTTCGGCCTCATGTTCGTCCTGACGGTGATCGCGCCGGCGCAGGATGAGGAGGCGTCCCGTGGCGGCGCCGCGCTGCGCGCCTTGCTCGAGAACTACCGGGCCGACCGCGCGCTCATCGAGCGGCGGCATGATCGTCCCATGTCGTCGGAGCGGCTCGGCCGACTGGATCGCCTGCTCGGCGACTACGCCGCCGCGCTGGATGGCGTCGACTTCGAGGCCCTCGACCGGTCGGCGCAGGTGGACTGGCTCCTTCTCCGCAATCGTCTCGACCAGGATCGCGCACGCCTCGGCCACGAGGAGAAGCGCTGGCGGGAACTCGATCGCTTCCTGCCCTTTGCGGCCGAGCTGCTCGTGGTCACGCGCGGGCCGCTCGATCTCGACACTCTCGACCCCGAGAAGACCGCACAGCGTCTCGATGCCCTGCGGAAGTCGGTCGCGGCGCTGCGGCGTTCGCTGCCCGAGGCGACGCCTGCGCTGCGGCGTCGGGCACGCCGGATGGTCGACGACTTCCGCGGCGCGCTCGAGCGTTGGTTCCGCTTCTACGAGGACTACGATCCGATCACGACCTGGTGGTGTCGGAAGCCGACCGAGCGCCTCGTGGACGAACTGCGAGGCTACGCCGGCGACCTGCGCAATCAGGACGGCGACGACGACCTCATCGGCGACCCGATCGGAGCCGCGGCGCTCGCGGACGAGCTGGCCTTCGAGTTCATACCCTACACGCCCGAGGAGCTGGTCGCGATCGCCGAGGGCGAGTTCGCCTGGTGCGACGCCGAGATGGCGAAGGCCGCCAAGGAACTCGGCTTCGAGGACTGGCGCGAGGCCCAGGACGAGGTGAAGAGGCGGCACGTCGAGCCGGGGAAGCAGCCGGAGTTGATCCGCGAGCTGGCCCTCGAGGCCATCGCCTTTCTCGAAGAGCGCGACCTGGTCACGATCCCTGCGCTCTGCAAGGAGGGCTGGCGCATGACCATGCTCTCGCCCGAGCGCCAGAAGACCAGCCCCTACTTTCTCGGCGGCGAGACCATCCAGGTCGCCTACCCGACCGACGACATGGACCACGCCGACAAGCTCATGAGCATGCGGGGCAACAACCGGCACTTCGCCCGGGCCACGGTGCAGCACGAGCTGATTCCCGGACACCATCTCCAGGGCTACATGAACGAGCGGCACCGGCCCTGGCGGCGGGCCTACCGCACGCCCTTCTGGGTCGAGGGCTGGGCGCTCTACTGGGAGATGCGGCTCTGGGATCTCGAATTCCCGCGCTCCGCCGAGGACCGCATCGGCATGCTCTTCTGGCGCAAGCACCGCTGCGCGCGGATCGTCTTCTCGCTCTCCTACCAGCTCGGCACCATGAGCGCCGAGGAATGCGTCGACTATCTGGTCGAGCGCGTGGGGCACGAGCGCAACAATGCCGAGGCCGAGGTGCGTCGCTCGATCGCCGGCAACTACGGCCCGCTCTACCAGGCGGCCTACATGCTGGGCGGGCTCCAGTTCCGGGCGCTCCACCGCGAGTTCGTCGCCTCGGGCAAGATGAGCGAGCGCGCCTTTCACGATGCGGTGCTCGAGCGCGGCCCGATCCCCGTGGCGCTGCTGAGGCTCGAACTGGGCGACGAGACGATCGACCGCGATGCCCCGAAGCCCTGGCGTTTCGCCGCCGACTGACCGAGGCGAGAGGAGAAGGAAACATGAGATTCCCGGCGATGCGAGGGCGGATCGATCGACGGATCCTGCTCAACTACCGGGTCGATCCGGAGCGGCTCGCGGCGATCCTGCCGGCTCCCTTCCGACCGAAGCTCCAGCGGGGCATGGGCGTCGCCGGCATCTGTCTCATCCGCATCGTCGAGCTGAGACCACGGGGACTTCCGGCCCTGTTCGGTCTGCGGTCCGAGAATGCCGCCCATCGCGCGGCGGTCGAATGGGACGGACCCGACGGATTGGGCGAGGGCGTCTACGTCTTCCGCCGCGACTCCGATTCACGACTGAACGCCTGCGTGGGCGGTCGGCTCTTCTCGGGGCATCAGGAGCTCGCTTCGTTCACGGTGGCCGAGGAGTCCGAGAGGGTGTCGGTAGCCCTCGTGAGTCGCGACAACAAGGTCCGGATGTCCCTGCGCGGGCGTCTCGCGTCGGCCCTGCCGCCGACCTCGATCTTCGGCGACCTGGGCGAGGCCTCGTCCTTCTTCGAGGCCGGTGCGATCGGCTACTCGCCCCTGGGCGCGGGGCGCTTCGAGGGTACGGAGCTCCGATGCCGCAGCTGGAAGGTTTCGGCCCTCGAGGTCGAGGAAGCCCGTTCGAGCCTCTTCGACGACCCGATCCGGTTTCCCTCCGGGGCGGTCAGCCTCGATCACGCCCTGCACATGAGCGACATCGACCACGAGTGGATCGACCGGGGCGAACTCTGCTGCGATCGGGCCCTGCCGCTGCGCTGAGACGGAGGACGTCTGCCCGATGCGCGCCGGGGGCTCTTCCCCCGGACCTTCAGCGCTTCTTCCGGCTGACCACCTCGCCGTCCGAGATCACCGCCA
>JBFIHP010000644.1:0-2680 GCA_041601735.1 Planctomycetota bacterium
CACGACCTGCTCGCGCCCGCCGGCCGGCGGGGGCGCGGCATCATCCACATCGGACGCTATCCCCGGGCCGGCGAGGACCCGGAAGGGGAGAGCTACCTCGACCCCGCGCGCCAGATCCTGCCCGAGCGCCTCTTCGGTCTCTGGCCGATGAAGCGGGTCTGGCCGCTGCTCAAGCTGGCGCTCAATCGCCCGGGCATGCGGGCCGTGAACGCGATGAAGATGCGCTCCGGGCGCCGGGCCGCGAAGCGCGGCGAATTCCTCGAGCCGCTGGCGCTCTTCCATTACCTCCTCGACCATGTCCCCGACTGGAAGCGCGCCTATCGGCCGGGCGGTTTGATTCAGTTCCAGTCCTTCGTGCCGGTGAACGAGGCGGCGGCCACCTTCGACCGACTCGCGGGCATCGCGCTGCGCCGCGGTTTCCCGCCTTTCCTCTGCGTCACCAAGCGACACCGTGAGACCTCGGCCCTGATCCCCTATGCTCGCGACGGTTACTCGCAGGCCCTCGACATCCGGGTCGCCTCGGGCCGCGAGTCCGCGGCCGCGGACCTCTGCCGCGAACTCGAGGAGCAGGTCTTCGCCGTCGGCGGCGCCCTCTATCTCGCCAAGGATGCGATGCTGCGTCCCTCCGGCCTCCGCGCCTTCCTGAGCGACGAGCGCATCCAGAGATTGGCCGCGCTCAAGAAGCTCGTCGATCCCGCCGGTCTCCTCCGCAGCGACCAGGCCATCCGTCTCGAGCTCCCCTGACCCGCGAGCGCCGGCCCCCGGAGCGCCGACCCCTGGAGCGCCGAGCTTGCTCGGCCGTTGCGGAGAGTTCGCTTGCCGATTCGACCCCAGGAGCGCCGGCCCGACACGCCGGCCCACGAAGCACCCGGGCTCGGAGGGATGCCGCTCTGTCAGAGCGGCGCTCCTTCGACTCCAGGAGCGCCGGCCCGACTGGCCGGCCCACGAAGCACCCGGGCTCGGAGAGATGCCGCTCTGTCAGAGCGGCGCTCCTGTGGCATCATGCTCCTCCCGAGCCGTATCGAGTTCACGACGAAGGAGAACGACCATGGCGCGCAACGACACCGTCATCTGTCACTACCGGGTGAAGAAGGGCTGCGAGGAGGCCTTCGAGGCCCTGCTCGCCCGGCACTGGGCGACGCTCGACCGCATCGGTCTGGTGGTCGGCGAGCCCTCGCGCATCTATCGCGGCGAGGAGGAGGGCGGTCCGATCTACTACGAGATCTTCTGCTGGAAGGACGGCGAGACGAGCTCTCGCGCGGCGCACGAGAGTCCCGAGGTCGGCGCGATCTGGGGACCCATGGCCGAGCTGGTCGAAGCCCGCGGGGATCGTCCGATGTTCGAGTTTCCGCACGTGACGCCGCTCGCTCTCTAGGAGAGCCGAGTTCCTGGAGCGCCGAGCTTGCTGTCCGATTCGACTCCCGGCAGGCCGCCTGGACAGGCCGGCCGTCGATGCCCGTCGGCGATGGATTGCCCTTCGAATGCCGCTCTGTCAGAGCGGCGCTCCCGTTCGAGGAGCGCCGGCCTGACAGGCCGGCATCGGATGTTCGTCGACGGTGGGAGACTCCCCGATGCCGCTCTGTCTGAGCGGCGCTCCTACGGCGCTCCAGCGCTCCGACGGGTCAGCGCTTCGACTCCTCCTCCTCGTGGTGGAAGTGGTCGGCCGCCTTCTTGAACCTGTCGCCGAGTTCGTGCCAGAGCCGCTCGGTGTCGTACATCAGCTTGCGATAGCCCTCGTTGCTCGACTTGCGGACGTCGTGCAGTTTCAGGCGGGCGGTCTCGAGGCCGTGGTGGAGCTCATCGACGAGCTTCTTCTTGAGATCACGGGCCTCCATGCCGCCGAGGTGCATCTTGAGCTTGAACTCGTCCAGGCGGGTCTTGAGGCTCTTGTACTCACCCTCGAAGTGGTCCACGAAGACGCTGCGGTCCATGGTCATGGCGCGCCTCCTTTCCGCGGTGCCAGCACCGCGGGAGTAGGCGCGCAATCGCCATGCCGTGCCCGGCCTGAACTCCCTATCCTGAGCGCTGGTCAGATCTTGCGTAGAAGTCGCAGGCCTTCGACCCCGTTGTAGCTGAGGAATAACGCCCCCGTCCCGGCCACCCGCTCGAAGAGTTTCTCGAAGAGCTCGCCCTCGCCCGGCCAGGGGTAGGCGTAGACCAGGTCGGCGTCGTCGGGCGAGAGATCGAGAAGCTCGTGACCGTCCTGGCCGCCGTCGCCGATCCAGAAGCCCTCGCCCGCCGCCTCGATCGTGTCCTGGGCATCCGGGCTGACGCAGCTGCCGCAGGCGAACTGGCTATCGACGTCCATCTCTCGCGCGAGATCCTCGGCGGCCTCGACGAGTTCCGGGAGGATCTCGATGCCGTAGGCCTCGAAGCCCAGCTCGGCGGCGACGGAGGTCAGGATGCCGAGGCCCGCGCCCCATTCCACGAAGCAGTCGCCGGCGAGCAGCGGGTGACCGCGCAGCCCCGCGAGCGCCCGTGCGACGAGGCCGTGGTCGGCCGGCACGAAGCCGGCGAGCTCGCCATCGTGGCGCTGCTGGGCGAAGTCCTCGATGCGGCGTTCCCCGGCTCGGATGATGCGTTCGACCCGGCTGGGCAGCTCGTCGGCGATCTTGAAGCTCAGCTCTTTGATGGCCAAGGCGCTCAGTCCCTGAGGCTGCCGAGGTGCTTCGCGATCCGC
>JBFIHP010000645.1:0-2675 GCA_041601735.1 Planctomycetota bacterium
CTCGACTACATCGCGGGCCTCGCGCACAAGAAGGCCGAGCGCTGGGCCGAGGCCGGCCCCGAACTCGGAGCCGCGCTCGCCGCGCGACCGGACATCCCCCAGCTCCGCTACCAGTGCGCCTGGGCCCACGAGAACGCCGACCGGGCGACCCGGGCGAGGCCGCTCTACGAGGAGCTCGTGCGACGCGGCGAGCTCCTGCGCTCGGCCTCCTATCGCCTCATGGTCCTCGCGAGGCAGCGCGGGGACGAGGCCGCCGAGGTCGCGGCCCGCGCCCTCTTCGAGGCCCAGGACCCCGACGACCGGCCGGAGGTGGAGTTCTGCGAGCTGCTCCGCGTGAACCGGCGCCGCAGGACCCTGCCGGCCGAGGACGGAGCCATCGCTGCGGTCCGGTTCGAGAAACGAAGGGTCGAGGTCGATCAACTCGTCCCCCGCGTCCGGCTCGGGGAGGACCGCTGGGTGGAGCCTTCGTCGAACTCCGGTGGAGGGCGGACGACGCGCCTGAGCGATGCGGTCCTCGTCGATTTCGATCATGACGGCGACATCGATCTGGTGGGACTCGACGGCGAGCGTTCGCTCGCCGCGCTGGTGAGCGACGGTCAGGGAGGCTTCGAGTCGAGAATCCTGATCGACGGGGCGAAGCTCGGCTGGAAGACGAAACCGGAACAGCCGGGTCGATCGCGGCGAGTCGCCTTCGACGACCTCGACGGCGACAACGACGTCGATCTCGTGGTCGCGACCGACGGCGGCATCTTCATCGCCGACAACGAGAGGCTCGATGGATTCACGCTGAAGCAGGCGAGCGCGGAGGGCGACTGGAAAAGCCTGGCGCTCGACGACATCGACGGCGACGGACTCCCTGATATCGTCGCGACCTCGAGCGCCGGCCTCTTCCTGTTTCCGGGCCTCGGGCGCGACCTGGCTTTCGGGCCGATGCTGCGGATCGCGGACCTCGCCCCGACGACGCCGCCGCTCTCCTTCGACATCGACGACGACGGCGACCTCGATCTCCTCGTCGGAGCCGGTGCGAAGCTCATGCTGGTACGCAACCGGCGCGCCGGCGGGATGGTCAGCGAGGAAGCGCCGGCCTTCAGCGCCGCCGATGGATCCCTCTCGATGCTCACGAGGAGCGGCGGCTCGATCGGCGCCGTCCAGGAGTCCTCCTCCGGCGACGCCGAACCACGAGCCTCTACTCTCGAGCCGAAGACGACGACGAGCCAGCGCGCCCTGACGATCCGGCTCGAGGGCCGCCGCGACAACGACGACGGAATCGGCGCGGTGGTCGAGGTCGATGCGGGCGAGCTGCAGATCACCCGGATGAAGAAGGAGCCGGGGCCGATCCGCATCGGTATCGGCCGGCACGAGCTGGACGGCATCGCGATCCGCTGGCCGAACGGCATCCGGCAGTCGGTGCTCGCGGAGGAGGTCCCGGCGGACGGCGTCATCACGATCAAGCAGAAGGAGGGTCTGGTCGCCTCCTGCCCCTTCCTCTACACGAGGTCCGAGGACGGCTGGCGCTTCCTCACCGACGTGGTGGGCATCGCCCCCCTCGACGAGTGGCTGCCGCCGGGCGCCGCGCCCTTCCTCGACCCGCACGAGTTCGTCCGGATCCCCGGCGAGGCCCTCGCGGTGATCGACGGTCGGGTCGCGATCAGCATCACCGAGGAGCTGCGTGAGACCACCTACCTCGACGGCATCGAGCTGCTCTTCGTCGATCACGATCCCGAGGAGCTGCTGCTCCTCGACGAGAGCACGCGCGCGGGCATCCGCGAGGACCTCGTCCTCCTGCGCGTCGTGCGGGGGAGCGAGCAGGCGGTCGGTCTGCGCCGGCCCTCGGGCGAGGCGCTGGACGACGAGGTGGCGCGTCGCGACGGTCGCTTCGCCGACAACGGCAGGCCGCCGCGCTCGCAGTGGGCGGGCTACCTCGAGAACGGCGATCTGCTGCTCGATATCCCGGAGGGTGCCGGCGCCCTGCTCTTCGAGGGTCGGGTGGCCTGGTACGACTCCACCGTGGCCTATGCCCTGCATCAGGCCGGGCTCGGCTTCGACTTCCTGCCGCGGCTGCGCGATCTCCGCGACGACGCGCTCATCGACCTCGGGCTCTTCCGGGGCATCGACCGGGGGATCGTCGTCGAGCTTGCAGACGGCGCGCGCAGCCTGCGGCTCGAGAGCCGCCACGCCCTGCTCTTTGATCGCATCGTCGCGCTGCCCCGGCCGGAGCGGCTCGACTTCGGCGCGGCGGAGGCGGGGACGAGCGGCGGGGGCCTGGAGCTTCGACGCGCCCCCCTCGTCTCGGCCCGGCTCTTCGAGCGCGGTTACTCCGTCATCACCGGCGAGGTCGCGACGCACCGGCAGAGCTACGACTACGAGCGCATCGAGCGCGACATGGGATTCCCGCGGCCGAAGGGCCGCGCCACCGCGACCGGCGACGTGCTCGGGCTGATCGAAAGCGAGGACGGCGCCCTCGCCGTGCTCCTCCCGGGCGATGCGATCGAGATCGAACTCGAAGCGCCGGAGGTTCCGGAGGGCAGGCAACGGACCTGGTTCCTCCGCGTCGTGGGCTGGGCCAAGGAGGCGGGCTTCCACAACCGCAGCGGCATGGAGGTCGGTCCCCTGCCCTTCCGGGGCATGTCGAGCTATCCCCCGCCCGCGGGCGAGCGGCCCGCGAAGGACTCGCC
>JBFIHP010000646.1:0-2675 GCA_041601735.1 Planctomycetota bacterium
AGGGAGTCGTCGAGGGTCACGGCAGACTCACCTGGACCCGCGACGTCTGGTTGCGTTGCGAGGGGGGCAGCTACACGGTTCCAGGCAGGATTCGTTTCCAGGCCTGTGACGCGACGCGTTGCCTGGAGCCGGTCGAATTCGACTTCGAGGTTCGTTTGAAGGTGCGTTGATTCCGCGCGCTGGTCAGCGAGTCGGCGTCCAGATGCCGAGAGGCCTCGCACGGGCATCCAGCACGATCGGCCATCCGGGGTAGGGCGTCTTCGAGTCCCAGAGCGGCCAGGCCTCGAGGGTCACGGTCTGCGCGCCGGGATCGAAGCGGACGATGCCGAAGCCGGGGGCTCGATTCTTGAGCAGCTTCGGCTCGAGGCCGTTCTCCTCGGGATTCGCCACGGCCATGACCGTCACCCGGTTGCCGAAGCCGTCGCGGTAGTCGCCGGTGTAGCGCGGCGTCGCGGCTCGTCCCATCTCGTCGGTCGGGCGCCGGGCACCCGGCTCCTTCGGCATCCAGCGCCGCGGCCAGGTGTTGCCCATGGCCGGGCTGGTGAAGGCGATGCTGCCGTCGCGCCAGTCGTCGATGCCGTACCAGGCGACCGTGCCGAGGTGCTGATCGCCGGCGAGGTGCAGGGCGCCGGCCCTCGCCAGCAGCGCGACCGCGCGCCGACGAGCGCCCTGGGGCCAGCCGTTGGAGTCGCCGTCGGCCACGGGTGCGTCGTCCGGGGGGTACTCGCCCGGCCGCGGGGGTTCCTGCTGCCCGACGACCGCATCGCTCCTGGTCGCGGCCGGCAGGCTGTGGAGGCAGGAGAAGGGCGATTGCGTGAGCAGGACCTTCGTCCAGGTCGCCTCGTCGCGCTCCTCGGCCCAGCGCGCGAGGAAGCGCTCCTGGTCGGGGCCGAGAAGCTCCGCCTCGGGGTCGTCCGCGTCTCGTGGATCGAAACCGGGCTCCTGGATCCAGCCGTTGCGGAAGCGAGCCTCGGGCACCGTCGTGGTCGGACTGCTCTTCCACAGCCGGTCGCTCAGGACGGCGAAGTCGACGCCGCCCCAGCTGAAGCTCGTGCTGTAGGTCCTGATCCCCATGCCGACGACGGCTGCGATGCGCGGCGGCGGCAGCGTCGAGGTCAGGCTGCGATGGACGACGTTGACGAAGTCGGCGGGCATCTTGTAGCCGCCGGAGTCCTGCGCCGTGATGCCCGACGAAGGCACGGCCCGGCGACCGCCCGCGCCCCAGAGATTGCCGTGGAAGACGTCGTGGTCGTCGGGCACGAGCACGCTCGGTCGGTCGCGCATGAGGTCGCCGAAGGCCCAGAGGAAGCGTCGGTACTTGGTCTGGTAGTCGGCGATCGCTCGCGCGGGGCTACTGGTATCGGGGCCGGTCAGGTCGCCCTCGTAGATCTGATCGCCCGAGAAGTAGAGGAGATCGGGATCATGGCGAAGGACACGGCCCACGAGCTCCTCGTGGGGAAACCAGAGGCCCGTCTCGTTCCAGCGGATGGGGCCGACCTGGTTCTTGAGACAGGAGAGCGACGCGACCACGAGGGGCCGATCGCCCCGGGGCTCGGCGCGGATCGAACCCTCGTAGGAGGCGGTCGCCCTCGAATCGATGTTCGCGGCGGCGAGCGGTCTCCGCCCGGAGAATCGCGGCTCGTAGTCGACTCGATAGGGGCGGGGCCTGCCGTCGTCGCGATCGCGATAGCCGGTCACCGCGAATTCGATCAGATCGCTGCCGTCCCGGCTTCGCCGACCGATCGCCGCCTGCTCCCAGTCGCCGTCGTCGTTCTCCAGCCAGAGGCGGCCCTCGTCGGTCTCGTGCGGACCCATCGCCGGCAGGTGCGCCGTGAGCCGCAGCACCGATCCGGCCGGCGCGCGTGCGCTGCGATCGACGAGATACTGGACCGCGAGGATCGGACCCCAGGCGCGGTCCTCGTGCACGCTCGCTCCCGAGAGCCGGAAGTCGCCGAAGGCGAAGCCGCGCTCGGAGTCCTCGGGGCCCAGGGCCGAGAACAACGAGATCGAGCCGACCAGATCGGCCGCTGCGAAGGAGTCGATGATCGCGGTTATCGTCGTCCCATCCGCCGCCAGTTCGTCGTCGACGAGCCGGGCCTCGAGATGGAGAGTGCCGCGCCCCTTCTCGCGGGGCGTCCAGGTCAACGTGAGGCGGATCGGCCCCCGATCGAGCGGCACCGCGGCTGCCGATTCCGCGACGACCGGGAGTGCGTCGAAGTCGATGTTCGTCGCCACCGTCCAGTAACCGGTGCGATCCAGTTCGTCGTGGAATGACGCGATCCTGATCCGCCCCGTCGCGGTCAAGGAGGCCAGCCAGCCTCCGTCCTGCGCCGGAGTCTGCTGCACGAGCGCGCTGCGCTTCCAGGCGACCTCCGGGCCGCCGACGCCGAAGAGGAAGCCGGCCTGGCTGCCGGGGCGCCAGTCGCCGCTCCCATCGACTCCAGCGACCACGACCGAGATCAGGGCACCCTCGGAGCCGGGATCGTCGATCGTGCGGCTGAGCAGAGCGAGGGTCCGGCCCGCGTTGCGGGGACCGGCCTCGAGGCACTCGACGCGCCCCGCCCGCAGCTGCCAGTCCTGCTGCCGCGTCGCGTGCCAATCGGCTCCGGGCCAGGGGCGCGTGAGGTCGTCGCCGCTGCGACCCTCGCCCGCGAAGCAGCGCCAGGGGGCCTTCG
>JBFIHP010000647.1:0-2672 GCA_041601735.1 Planctomycetota bacterium
CGCGGCGGCAGGCCGCGGCGAGGCGGCGCATCAGTCCGGCATCGCGGACCTGATCGGGGTACTCCAGGGCCCGGCCGCGCCGGATCGCGTCCTCGAGGTGGGCGATCTCGTCGGAGCCGCGGCCGCGTTCGTTCTCGATGCGCGCGAGGCGCTCGAGGACGAGGACGGCGTCGGGGTGCTTCTTGGTGACCTTCTCGAGCAGTTCGAGCCAGCGCAGGCAGCCCTTCTCGGCCTCGTCGAGGAGGCCGAGCGCGAGCCGACAATCGACGATGGCCGCGACGCCCTTCGCCGTACTCGGGTCGCCCTCGCCCTTCACCTTCTCGTAGACCGCGATCCAGCGCTCGAGAACGGGGATGGCGGCGGCCGGATCGCCGCAGAGGCGATGGCTGAGCGAGAGCTCCCAGAGGGGCTGGCTGGTGTCCGCGTGCAGTTCGCCGCGCAGCTCCTCGATCGTCGCGACGTAGCTCTGCAGGCTGGCGATCGCCGCCTCGTGGTCGCGGGCCTGCCGCTGCAGGCGGGCCAGAGGATGGAGCAAGGCGAGCTGGATCTCGAGGTCCTTCGGATGCGTCTTCCGGGCCAGGGCGAGCGCGCGGGCGTAGTGGTCGATGGCCGCCGCTTCCCGGTCGGTCTTGGCGCAGAGCCGGGCGAGCGACTGCAGGAAACCGACGAGACGGAACTCGTCCCCGTCGATCGAATCCTGCTCGCAGAGCCGCAAGGCCGCCTCGGCGTCGGCTCGCGCGGCGACGAGATCGCGGAGCTGCTCGTGCGCGAGGCTGCGCAGCCGGTGGGCTTCGATCCGGTCGGCGAGGAGCTCGGCCTCGTCGCCCGCGGCCTCGAGCGCCCGGCCGAGCAGATCGACGGCCTCGTCGAAGCGCAGGGCCTCGATGGCCGCATGACCCCGGGCCACGAGGTCGCCGGCCTCGGAGTGGCCCCCCTGAGCCGGCGTCGGGACGGCGAGGAGGACCAGGACGAGAAGGGCGAGGCCGCGGCGGATGAGGTCGATGATCATGAATCGCTCTCCTGGGGCGAGGGTCCGGGCCGTCCGGCATCCCGAGGACTATACTATCGTGCCTGGCGGGCCCGAGCTAAAGCGGCCGGTCTCGTCCGGCTCCCGACCGTACCGGAGGTCCGAAGATCGACCGCTCGAATCGCAACCTGCTCGTCCTCGTCGCCGTCCTGCTCGCGCTGGGCTCGGCCGCCGCCTGGTATCTGGGCCGCGAGGCCGACGGTCCCGAGCTGGAGTCGGGCGATCGTCGCGCCGAGGGCCCGGGCCTCCCCCAGGGGCCCGCGCGCAGCGAGCGGAGGGAGGAGGCGCTCCCGGGCGCGGCCCTCGTCCGCGGGCGGCTCGTCGATGCCGAGGGCGCTCCGCTCGAGGGGCTCCTGGTCGTCCGCGTCGAGCAGGCCCCGGGCGGCGATCCGTCCATCGAACGGCCGCGGTCCTTCGAGCTCGACTGTCCCGACGGCGCCTTCGCCTTCGAGCAGCCCGGCTACTGGCGGCTCGCGATCGTGGCCCGGGGCTCGGCGACGGCGCCGCTCCGCATCGAGGCGTTGAAACGACCGGACGAGCCGCTCGACCTCGGCGATCTCGTCTGCCGACCCGGCGCGGCGGTCTTCGGCCGGATCACCGATCTCGAAGGGCGCCCGGTCGGCGGCGCCGCGGTCGAGGTCGGCGTCGTCCGTCATGAGATCGATCCAGGCGGCGCGGAGGTCGCGTTCACGAGCGGCCTCGACGAGACCACGAGTCTTCGGACCGAGACCGACCGCGACGGGAGCTTCCGTCTGAGCGGACTGCCCCTGTCCGCGGGCGCCTCGAGCGGTCTTCTGATCGCGTCGGCGCCCGGCTACCGGCCGGCGGCGCGGGGCGGAATCGAGCTCGTCGCCGGAACGGAGCGGAGTGTCGAGCTGACCCTGCATCCCGCCCGGCGCCTCGAGCTGCGGCTGCGGGCCGCGCCCGGCGGCGCTCCGGTGGCCGGCGCCCGGGTCGAGCTCACGGCGCTCGGTCACGAGGCCTCCGATCTCGTGCTCCGGCGCCACGTCAGTCAGGTTCGACTCGCCGACGAGCTGGGTCGCGTCGTCTTCGATGACCTCGCCCCCCGCGGTTATCGCCTGCGTGCGGCGGCCCCGGGCTTCATCAGTCCGGGCGATCGCCTGCTCCGCGCCGACGAGGACTCGGTCGTGATCGAACTCGCCCGAGCCGGACTGGTCTTCGGCCGGGTCATCGACGGGGCGAGCGGCCTCGATGTCGAGGAGGCCGCGCTCCGGGCGCGCGATGGGGGCTCGCGCTCCAGGACCTCCGGGCGCGAACTCGAGGTCCTCCGGGCCGAAGCGGCGGCCGCGGTCCTCGGGATCCCCGCATCCCCCGGGCTCTTCGTCGTGACCGACGCCTCGTCCGCCGACGTCGAGATCGAGGTCGAGGCGGAGGGCTACGCGTCGGGCCGTTTCGAGGTGCCCCGGCTCCGCTCCGAGGAGCGCCGCGAGGTCCGGCTCGAGCTCGCGGTCGAGCTGCGCATCGAGGGCCGCGTGCTGGGCCATGACGGGCGTCCGGTCGCCGGCGCGCTCGTGCGTGCCGAGCTCATCGATCACGACGACGGGAGCGATGCCGCCGAGGCCGCGCTCCTCGGCGGCACCTTCGCGGAGCTCGATCCGAGCGGACCGCGACCGCCCTTCGAACC
>JBFIHP010000648.1:0-2669 GCA_041601735.1 Planctomycetota bacterium
CGACCGGCCTGCTCGAGCGAGCGGGTCCGGGCACGCAGACGTTCGGAAATGGCGAGACCGGCCGCATCATCCGAGGCGTTGGCGATCCGGAGGCCGGTCGACAGGCGCTGGAAGGACTTGCCGAGCCGGTCCGTGTGAATGCTCAGGTTCTTCTGCGCATTCAGCGAGAAGACGTTGGTGTTGATCCTCAATCCCATGGGGAAGTACCTCTCTCTCTAACTCAACCAAAGCCCCGCCGGGGTGAAGCCGACCGTCCGGAAAAGAACGGCGACCCGAGCTGCCGGCGGTCTCCCAAGGCCGCCGACGTGCTGAACTCCAGAGTCCTTATCGGGAGAGACCCCTATCGCTTGACATGCAATATATGGAAAAAGAATAATCTCAGACCAATTCGGGCGGGTCCTGGTCGCGGAAGGGCCGGGATCGCCCCTCAGGGCCCCTCTGCGCCCTCCTCCGGCCCGGCGATCTTCTCGCTGAGCGGGCCCCGCCCGAGCTGCTTGCGGGCCCTGCGGGTGTCCTCGAAGAGGGCCCGGCGCTTGCGATCGTGCCGCAGGACGAGGAAGACCAGGGCCAGGGCCAGGACGACGAAGACGGCGATGCCGACCGAGACCGGGTCGAGCCCGCCCTCGCCGCCGATCCGGAGGGGCTGGATGGCGTAGCGGCCGACCAAGAGCGGCGCCTTGGTCGCCTTGCCGTTCGCGTTGTAGTAACCCCAGACCCGGTAGAAGACCGCCTCGAGGTTGACCTGGTTGTTGGTCGTGAGATCGACCTCCGGCTCCTCCAACCACATCACCGCGAGCGGGACGTAGCCGTCCGAGGTCACGTAGGTGATCCAGAACTCCGAGATCGGCCCGTCCTCCGGGCTCAGCTCGGGGAACCAGGAGGCCATCGACCAGCGTTCGATCTTGATGACCCGCCCCTGCATCTTGATCACCTTGCCGCGGAAGTCCTTCGGCCGCTCGAGCAGCGCGCGGGTCTCCTTGCCCTTCATCGGCACGACCTCGGCGTCGCGGAAACCGTGGTAGACGCGCGAGAGGAGGTGGAAGATCGGCGGCTCGTCGAAGACCGAGCGACTGGCATCCGCCGCCAGCTCGGCGTCGCGAACGTAGTCGAGCATGCCCAGGTCGATGGCATCCTCGGCGGGGAGATCGAAGGAGCGGAAGATCCGCTTCGCCAGCAGCCAGCAGCCCGTCTCGGGCCCCTCCTTGCCGTCGAGCGCATGGAGCTTGAAGAACACGCCCTGGATCTTCACCTCGGTGCCCGGCACGAGGAGAGGCAGGTCCTCGGTCTGGTCGTCGATCAGGGTGAAGCGGACCGGCAGGTCCTCGCCGTGCGCGCGCTCGCGCAGCCTCATGACCCCCTGCTTGACCTCGTAGCGGCCGTCGGGAAGCTTCATGTCGTAGGCGTCGAAGAGATCGAAGTCCGCGACCTCGACCAGCTTTCCCACCACCTCGACCGGAACGCCGCGCCAGGCCCCGGGATTGGCGAGGATCGTCTCGGCGTCGAGGGTGGCGAAACCGAATTGCCCGTCCCGGACGCTGTTGCCGCAGTCCTTCATCCGTCCCCAGGGCATCAGGGCGACGATCTCGGCGGCCTTCCGGAAGGCCGCGACCGGCGTGCTCTGGAGGCCCAGCTCGGTCCGATCGTCGAGAGCGCCCCAGTCGGCCACCTTGGGGTCGAAGGGGCTGGTATCGAGGCTGATCGTGGTGCTGGCGCCGCGGTCCTCGCGCGGGACCGGTTGGTCCTCCTCGATGAGGCCGGACGAGAGCAGGAGAGCCCCGATCATCACGGCCAGGACCACCACCAGGAAGACGATGGGGCCCATACCGCGGTTGGGAAGGAACATCTTGTTTCGAATCATGCCCAGCTCTCCGGTCTTTCGTCGCGGGCGCGACGCTCGTAGCCTCACCAACGACGGGAAGGCGCCGAGGTTCAGGAACCGCAGCCTATCTCCCGACGGACTCTAAACCCCGGGGCTTCGACCATCAATGAACGGCGACGCCGGCCATGACACGCTCGACGAGGCGCTGCGCTTCCTGGCCTCCTTCACCGATTACGAGCAGAAGGCCGCCGATCTCCTGACCAGGCGATCGCTGGATCTCGACCGCATGCGCAGCCTCTGCGCCGAGCTCGGCAACCCCGAGCGCCACTGCGGTCGGGTCTTCCACGTCGCCGGCTCCAAGGGCAAGGGCTCGGTCACGCTGATGCTCGATCAGCTCCTGAGGGGCCAGGGCGTGGCGACGGGCCGATTCCTCTCGCCGCACCTCGAGGCCGTCACGGAGCGGATCGCGGTGGCCGGTCGAGATCTGACGCCCGCGGGCTTCGCCGCGCTCGTCGACGAGCTTCGTCCCCTCGTCGCGCGCCGCGAACGCGAGGATCCGTCGGGTCTGCCCTCCTTCTTCGAGGCCGTGACGCTCATGGCCTTCCTCGCCTGGCGGCGAGCCGCTTGCCATGCGGTGGCTCTCGAGGTCGGGCTGGGCGGGCGCCTCGACGCGACCAACGTGGTCGATCCTCTGGTCGCGATCATCACGATGATCGACCTGGAACACACGCGGGTCCTCGGCGACAGCATCGGCGAGATCGCGGGCGAGAAGGCCGGCATCCTGAAGCCGGGGCGCCCCGCGCTCTCCGTCTCGGCCGCCGAGAGCGAGGCCGGGCGGGCGATCGCCCGC
>JBFIHP010000649.1:0-2663 GCA_041601735.1 Planctomycetota bacterium
ACCCGCGCCGTATCCGCGCGGCCGCGCGCCCCCGGGCGATCGCCGCCGCCGGGTCGGCGCCGAGCCCGTGCGAGGCTCCTCGGCCCGTGATCAGGTGGGGGAGCGGCCGCAGGTCGGGCCTGCGACCGAACTTCAGGCAAAAAAACTGCTTTGCTTGGTGAAGTACCCGCAGCCTGACAGAATCAGGCGTCCGCAATCGGCCGGTCCGCGCCGGAGGTTCCGCCGCGGTCGTGTGCCTCGAAGCGAACAGCTTGTGCCTGTCGGGTCCGGTCGGCTGCCGGGCCGCCTCGGGGCGGCCAAAAGTTCCAGTCGAGGTGTATTTTCGGCAGACGAAAGTCGATAAAGCCAAAGAGGATACAGAGTCGACGGCTTTTCCGTGGTCGTTTCGGGGCCCTGATCGAAGGGGGCCCGGAGCCCGGATGAGGCGACGGCCGGCTTCGGCGTTCCGAGGGAAGGTGATGACACAGAGTCGGATCATCGTGGCGGTCACGGCCGCCCTCTTGCTCACGGCCTGCAACGGCCCGAACAGCCGCTACGAGGACTTCGGGACCCGGGTGAACACCTCCGGATTCGGGCATCGCTATGCCCAGCCCGACAACGTGGACGAGCTGGTGGTCGGCCCGGGAGACAGCATCAACATCCAGATCGCCAACAACCCGCAGCTCTCGGGGACCCAGCCGGTCCGCATCGAGGGCACGGTCAACATGCCCTTCATCGATCAGGTGAAGGTCGCCGGCCTCACGCCGACCCAGATCCGCGACAAGCTGGAGATCCTGCTGGCTCCCTACATCCGCGACGTCACGGTCCAGGTCGTTCCGATCGACATCCAGAGCAAGAACGTCTACGTGATCGCCAAGAACCTCGACGGCGACCTCGTCGTCGGTCGCGTACCCGTGACCGGCGACATGACCCTGATCGACCTCATCATCGATTCGAACGGCGGCTTCCCGACCCTCAGCGACGACTGCCACGTGCGCGTGATGCGGGGCGACCCGCTGCACCCGCAGGTGCTCGACATCAACGTGCGCGACATGCTGCTCAACGGCTACACCGCGGCGAACATCCGCATGCTGCCCGACGACATGGTCTACTTTCCGCCGGACTTCTGGGGCAAGCTGACCATTCTCACCCGCCGCACCACCCGGCCCATCCGCGAGCTCTCGAATTCGGTCCGAGGCATCTCGACCGCGGTCGATCTGATCGAAGACGGCCAGCTCGACAGCCGGCGCGGATACGGCGGCACCAACTACTAGGAGGGGAGCATGGCTGCCACCGAAGTCCAGACCGTTCTACCCCAACCCTACGAGACCGAGCAGGGGCCGGGCATTGCCGAGTACCTCGGCATCTTCAAGCGGCGACTGCCGCTGATCCTGGTGCCCTTCGTCCTCTTGACGCTCATCGCCGGGCTCGTTGCCTACGTGGTTCCGCCGCAGTTCACGCAGTCCACCCGCTTCAAGATCAAGGATCCGGGCATGCTGGCCAGCGTGCTCGCCGGCTATTCCTCGGTCATCCCGCACAAGCCTCTGCTCACCACGATCGTCCCCGACATCAAGCGTCAGCGCTTCCTCGAGCCGATCGTCCGCAAGGTCGGCCTCACCGAGGGTTACAACCTCAACGATCCGCTCGAGCAGACCGACTTCTACAACCAGGTCTTCACCAACCTGCAGATCGCTCGCGTCGGCAGCGACACGAAGGCGGGCGCCGACACGGTCGAGATCATCTACACGGGCCGCAGCCCGCAGCGCAACGTCGAGTTCCTGAACGAGATCCGCGAATCCTACGCCGAGCTCTTCCGGCGCGACTACCGGAACACCGCCCTGGGTGTCCACGAGCAGCAGAAGGCGCAGATCCAGGACCTGCGCAACCAGCTCGCGCGCCTGGAGGGGGCCTACGAGGCCTTCCGCAACTCGCCCGACTTCCGTCTCGTCGGTGTCCGGCGCACGCACCTGAAGGAGCTCTCGGACCTCAGCGTGAAGGAGCAGGATCAGCGCATCCTGATCAACAACCTGCAGGCGCAGCTCGATCGCATCGAGATCCAGCTTCGCGACCAGAGCGACACGACCAGCGTCCTCAACCAGGTGCCGAATCCGGCCAAGGCGGCCGAGCGCCAGGCGATCAGCGCGCTGAAGGCGCAGCTCAACGACCTGGTCGTCGTCAAGGGCTGGCTCGACACCGTTCCGGCCGTCAAGAAGCTCCGGGATGACATCGCCGAGCGCGAGGCGAACTGGAATGCGATCCCCGACTTCGTGGACGGCGGCGTCCAGCTCCAGCAGAACCAGGTCTTCGTCAATCTCCAGAACCAGAAATTCGACCTCCAGCGCCAGATCCAGGGCGCACGCAACGGCCTCCAGAGCGTCCTGAAGCGCATGGAGAAGGTGCAGGAGGAACTCGGCAAGGAGCTCGACCTGACCTCGACGGATCAGAAGTTCCAGACCGAGATCGCGGATCTGAAGGTCAAGGAGCGTCAGGCGTCGCGGAACTTCGAGGCGATCGACAACGCCTGGCAGCGCGTGAAGGGGAAGGGGAGCGATCTCTTCGAGATCCTCGAGCTTCCGAATCCGCACACCAAGCCGGTCTTCCCCTCGATCCCGCTCTTCATGGCCATCGGAGCGGGCGCCGGCGCCCTGCTCGGCATCGGCCTGGCCTTCCTGAAGGAGTTCTCG
>JBFIHP010000650.1:0-2662 GCA_041601735.1 Planctomycetota bacterium
ACCCTCGTGGCCGAGATCCTCGACCGGGCTGCCCGCCCCGTCGTCCTCGTGCGCGACTGGTTGCCCGAGAGCGAGCTCGTTCGCTCGGAGCAGCTCGGCCGCTGCACGGTCGTACGAGGCGAGCTCGAGGACCTCGCCCTGCTGACTCGCGCCATCAACGAGCACGAGGTCCGCACCATCTTCCACCTCGGCGCCCAGACGATCGTGGGCACCGCGAACCGCTCGCCGCTCTCGACCTTCGAATCGAACGTCCGCGGCACCTGGAACCTGCTCGAGGCGGCGATGCGCGCCGGCGGCATCGTCGAGAGGATCGTCGTGGCCTCGAGCGACAAGGCCTACGGCGAGCACGACCGGCTGCCCTACACCGAGGACGCCCCGCTGCAGGGCCGCTTCCCCTACGACGTCTCCAAGTCCTGCGCCGATCTCATCTCGCTCAGCTACGCCGCGACATACGGACTGCCGGTGGCGATCACGCGCTGCGGCAACCTCTACGGGGGCGGCGACCTCAACTTCAACCGCCTGGTGCCCGGGACGATCGTCTCGATCCTCCGCGGCGAGCGCCCCGTCATCCGCAGCGACGGGCGTTACGTGCGCGACTACTTCTACGTGCGCGACGCGGCCGAGGCCTACATCCGGCTCGCGGAGGCCATGCCGCACGTAGACGTCTGCGGCCGCGCCTTCAACTTCGGCAACGAGGAACCCCTCGATGTCCTGCAGATGGTCGATCGGCTCCTGCGTCTCATGGGCCGCAAGGACCTCCAGCCGATGATCATGAACGAGGCCTCGAGGGAGATCCGCCGCCAGTACCTCGATTGCCGCAGGGCTCGCGACGTGCTCGGCTGGAAACCGCGATTCGGTCTCGACGAAGGCTTGCTCGAGACGATCGACTGGTACCGGAAGCACATCGGGACCGGGGACTCGGCGTGACCGACTCTCGCGATCCGGAACTCGCCGTGGTGATGCCGGCCTACAACGCGGCGCGGCATCTCGAGCGCTCGCTGGGCCGGGTCATGGCGCAGGAGGGCGTCGCCGAGGTCGTCGTCGTCGATCCGGGCTCGAGCGACGAGACCGCCGACCTGGCGGCGCGGCTCGGCGCGCGCGTCATCGCGCTCGGTCACCGGGCCGGGCCGGCCGAGGCGCGCAACGCGGGTGTGGCCGCGGTGACGGCGCCGGTCGTCCTCTTCGTCGATTCGGATTGCGTCGTCAAGGACGACGTCGTGAGTCGCGTGCGCGCGGCCTTCCGCGACGACGGGCTCGCCACCCTGACGGGGTCCTACTGCGACGAGCCGCCGGAGAGCAACTTCTTCTCGCTCTACATGAACCTCCGGCACCACCACACCCATCAGCTCGCGAGGCGCGAGAACGCGACCTTCTGGGCCGGTTGCGGTGCGGTACGGCGCAGCTTCTTCCTCGAGGTCGGCGGCTTCGATGCCGAGCGCTTTCCGAGACCCATGATCGAGGACATCGAGCTCGGCCTGCGCATGGGCAGGCTCGGCGCGACCCGCCTCGACCCGGGCCTCCAGGTCACCCACCTCAAGCGATGGAGCATGATGGACGTGATCCGCACCGACATCTTCTGCCGGGCCGTCCCCTGGTCGAAGCTCATCGTCGAGGGCGACGGACCGCCGGACGATCTGAACCTGCGGACCTCCCAGAGGGTGGCCGCGGCGCTCGCGCCCTTCGTGCTGCTGAGCATCCTCGCGCTCTCGCCGATCGCGGTGATCGATCCCGGCTGGCTGCTGCTGCCCTTCGCGATCATCACCCTCGGGGTGCTGCTGAACGGGGGCCTGCTCTCCTTCTTCCTCCTGCGCCGCGGGCCCTTCTTCTGCCTCGGCGGTTTCGTCTTCCACCAGGTGCATCTCCTCTACAGCGCCGTGACCTACGCGCTCGTGGCGCTCACGCATCGCCGTCCGAAGGTCGAGAGGAGCGCGGCGTCATGAGCCGGATCGCGATCCTCGGGGGCGGCCCCGCCGGCTGCGGCGCCGCCTACAAGCTGCGGGCCGAGAACAAGGCCGAGGTCGTCCTCTTCGAGCGCAACCAGAGACTCGGCGGCAACGCCGGCAGCTTCGAGCGCGACGGCCACGTCCTCGACTTCGGCAGCCATCGCCTGCATCCCTCCTGTGCGCCCGAGGTCATGGCCGACATCGCGGAACTGCTCGGCGACGATCTGCTCGACCGACCGCGCCACGGGCGCATCCGTCTGCTCGGCAAGTGGGTGCACTTTCCGCTGAAGCCGGTCGATCTCCTGTTCAACCTCGACAAGCGCTTCACCATCGGCACCTTCCGCGACATGGCACGCAAGCTCGTGCCCGGCAGCAAGGACGAGGGCGAGACCTTCGCCTCGGTCCTCGAGGCGAACCTCGGGCCGACCATCTGCGAGCAGTTCTACTTCCCCTACGCCCGGAAGATCTGGGGCCTGGCGCCGGACGAGATGGCCGCGATCCAGGCGAGGCGTCGCGTCGCGTCGGGCTCCTTCGGCAAGCTGATCCGCAAGATCCTGGGCCAGGTGCCCGGACTGAAACCGAAGGGCGCGGGCCGCTTCTTCTACCCGCGCGGCGGTTTCGGCCAGATCAGCGCCGCCTACGCCGCGAAGGCGGCCGAGCTCTCGGCCGACGTCCGGCTCGGCAGCGAGATCGTCGGGCTCGAGCGGCTGCCGCAGGGC
>JBFIHP010000651.1:0-2656 GCA_041601735.1 Planctomycetota bacterium
CGGCAAGTCCCACCCCGCCCTCCTCGAACCCCTCCGCTGCCTCGCCGACCTCGCGCGTCGCGAGAAGCGAGCCGACGACGCTGCCGCCTTCGACGCGCGCATCAAGGCGATCGAGAAGAGCGACTGACACCTGGAGCGCCGCAGGAGCGCTGCTCTGACAGAGCGGCTCTTCCGGGCTTCACATGGCGGCGTTCGCGTGCCCCTGATCACCGAGAGCCGGCCGGTCGGGCCGGCGCTCCTCTTGATCGCCCGGGAGGTCGAGAAGAAGGGCCCGCGGAGACCGCGGGCCCTTCCCATGGGCGAGATCGAGATCCGATCAGTTGTTGGTGTTGGTGATCGGCGGACCGAGGTCCTTGTTCGGGTTCTTCGGCGTGCGCAGCGAGCGCAGGAGCGCCAGCACCGACAGCTGCTGATTGGCCGGCAGGGCCATGAAGTTCGCCCGGGCCTGGGCGGCCTCGCCGCCGTGGGCGTCGATCGCCTCGGCCAGCGAGAGGGCACGCCCGTCGTGCAGGTAGGGCGCCGTGTCGGCGATACCCCAGAGACGCGCGGTCGTGAACTGGGCGTCGAGGGCGCTGCCGAAGGACTCGGCGAGCCCGGGGCCCATGTCATGACGCTTCAGATCGGCGAAGGGGAAGATCGCCACGCCGCCGCCGGGGGCCGGGCTGAAGCGCATGGGCGCCTTCTTCAGGTTGATCGTCATGTAGATGTTCTGAGAGGGATCGGTGCCGATGTCCGGGAACGAGAAGGTGTGGTACTTCGAGTTCGTCGTCAACGACGGCATGTGGCACTCGGCGCAACCGATCTGATTGAAGAGCACCAGGCCGAGCCCCGAGCCCGGACGGGGCTGCATCCGCGGCTTGGGCTGGGTGTTGGCGAAGACGTGGAGCGCCGACATCTCGCCGATCGTGATCTCGTCGATGATCCCGTCGCCGTCGCCGTCGACGCCGGAACCCACGACCTCCTCCGGCTCGATGCCGAAGTGGAACGGCATGGCGTCGCGATCGAAGCCGCGGGTGGTGGGGAACTCGCCCTTGCGGCCGAAGGGCCTCACGACCAGGTCGTGGTCGATGCCCTCGAGGTTGCTGTAGTCGAAATTCGTGCCGTCGTAGCTGAGGGTGCCGAAGTGCACACCCTTGGTGTCGAGGTTGACGACCGTGTTCGGGTTCAGGAAGGCCTGCTGCTTCAGGGCCTGCAGATCCGTCGTCATCTCCTTGCCCACGGCCTCGATGCCGCCGGCGCCGAAGAGGAAGGGCGGGTTGATGAAGCGGCCGTCGAAGTCGGCGAAGCCGTTGTTCGCGGAGTCGTCCACGTCGATGTTCTTCGGCATGAACATGGCGTTGTTCGCCGCACCGGCCACGCCGCCGACGCCGAGGGTCGCCGGGATGGTCGAGTTGCTGACCACGCCGTGACACTCGAGGCAGGTCTGGGCGTCGAGGCCGTTGACGCGCAGGAAGGTGCCGTTGTTCTGCAGGGTCGGTCGGTTCTCGAGCTTGGTATGGTCGGGATCGGTCGGGTCGTAGTCGACGCCGAAGCCGTCCACCTTGTTGAAGGGGGTCGTGAAGATACGGCGGCCTTCACGGCGGATGTCCTTCAGGTTCATCGAGCCGTTGGTGATGTCGACCTGGGTGATGCGATTCCCCAGGTTCGAGTTCTGTCCGGGCAGCTGGGAGTAGGCCGGCGCCGCAAGGGCGAAGGCCGCCACGGCCGCCAGGAGCCTGATCTTGGTGGTAAGCAACATCGGGATGGAATCCTGGTTCACGGGGGTTGGCGCGGGAATTCAGGGCAAACGCTTTAGGTGCCGGAATCTACCACGCGACCCCGCCCGCCGGGAACAACTTCCCATGCAGGGCTCTGCATCAAGACCGAGGCATCCGGTCGCGGTCGAAGACCGCAGCCCGGGGGTCGGCTGCAAGTCCCGGATCGGTCGAGGCTTGCCGACATCCCTCCGGCCCCGTCCGGGCCGCCGGTCTTTCGAGTCCGGGGGCGCCGTGATAAAACCCGGCACCAAGCTCCCGTAGCTCATCAGGATAGAGCGGCGGTTTCCTAAACCGCAGGTAACAGGTTCGAGTCCTGTCGGGAGCACTACGATCCCCGAGGATCCTCCCTCCTGCCCACCACAAGGGTAGTAACAGGTGCGCGGCGCGGCCTCGCTACGCGAGACCGTCCGCAGCCACGGCTGCTCGTTCCTCGCTGCCTTAGGTCGAGTCCTGTCGGCCGTAGGGCGCGCAGCGCCCGAGGTTCTACCTCGAATCGGCGTGCCCAACCGGGGTCCTGGAACTCGGATCGAGGTTCGTGCGTCTTCGCTACGCGAGACCGTCCGCAGCCACGGCTGCTCGTCCCTCGCGACTCAGGTCGGGTCCCGTCCTTCCGCTGCCCTCGCATCATCGGACGCCGACCGGGAGGTCGGACCGCGGCTTCGCGAGTCCGGCGCATGGAGCGCCAGGCTTGCCCCTGCCTGGGCACTCGAGTCATCAGAGCCTCCTGATGGCCTTGATTGCTTCTCTCGAGCGACTTCATCCCGTCGCGGGCCGACGGCTCGCAAGAGGAGCGCCGGCCTGACAGGCCGGCACTCGATGATCAGGTTTGCCCGATCGCCGCTCTGTGAAGCCCGGAAGTGCCGCGCTGTCAGAGCGGCGCTCCGGGGGCGCGCCCATGC
>JBFIHP010000652.1:0-2654 GCA_041601735.1 Planctomycetota bacterium
GCCGAGGAGCTGCGCGATGCCTGGGTCGAGTCGCAGATGACCTCCTACCGCTTCGAGGGTCAACGATGAGATCGCTGCCATTGCTCGTCATTCTCCTGTGCGCGTCGGGTCTCCTCGCGGCCTCCGCACCCGCCCAGATCGACTTCGGCACCGACCGCAAGAAGGACTGCGAATCCTGCGGCGGCGACGGCAAGATCGAATGCGAGAAGCATGCACACCTGAAGGACTACGTGGATCGCACGGACATCTACTGTGAGATCTGCGCGAAGAAATTCTCGTGCTGCGGAGGTCGCGGGACGGTCGAATGCCGCCACTGTCTCGACAGCTTCGAGGCGGTCTCGGACATGAGCGCTCGGCAGCGAGATCACGAGAGCTGGAGGCATCGCGAACACCCGGGGTCGGTGGCCGGCACGGAGTCCTTTCCCAGCATCGAGACCTTGATCGAGAATCTGCCCGGCAACGTCATCTGTGCCAGCACGAAGCACTTCATGCTGTTCACGGACCGGAGTTCCGCCACACTCGAGACCAGACAGCACAACTACCTGAAGGGGCGGGTGCTCGACGACCTCGCCCGGCAGATCCCTGAAGCCATCGACTCCGGCAACACCATCACTCCGCACGAATGGTTGCACATCTACGCCCACCGCTGCGAGCAGGCGTTCACCCGGTTCTGCGACTTCATGGCGCTGGACGAGGAGGCGCGAGAGGGATTCCTCGGTGCGGGAATCGAGGTCGCCTTCCTGTTCGAGAACTCGACCTACATGCTCTACCACCGGGCGCATTCGGGCGCGTTCATCTCCGGCGAGACCGAGCGATTCGGTTGGGGCGGCGTTCTCGACGGACTCCTCGAGCCCGAGATGTACTTCAAGAAGTCGGCGCTTCCCAAGGATCGCGCGGTCGAGAACATGATCCTCTACCGGGGAACGCTGGCGATGCTGCGTCGCTACCACCGCCACGTCGTGCCGGGGAATCGCTTTCTTCGTCATCCCATCTACCTGCTGGTGGGAATGGCGAACCTGTTCGAGATCGAGGACTCGGGGAATGCGGTCTACAGGTTCGGCAACAGCGAGTTCGACCTCGAAGAGAACGAGGAATGGGGCCTGGTGGCCTGGAACAAGCAGATCCTGAAGCAGGTTCGCAGTCGCTCGCAGGCTCCCTCGGTCTCACGGCTCTTCCGGCTCTCGACCTCGGGCTCGAACATGAGCGATGACGACCGCATCGCCAGCTGGAGCCTGGTCTCCTTCCTCCATGCGGTCGATCGCGACAAGTTCCGGCGGCTCGTCGAACTCTCCGCCAGCCTGCCGCCCGCCGAGGCGCTCTGGCAGGCCTACGCGGTTTCGGAGACCGAGCTGACCCTGGGCTGGCACGAATGGGTCCGGAAGACGAAGGGACGACCCGAGTCCGGACTCAGGGGCGCCGCGAGACTCAAGAAGTCCGAGGTCGATGCCGACTTCGACCGGCTCTGGGCCGACCGGGCGAAGACGCGGTTGGACGATCGACTGGGCGCCGTCGAGTCGCTCAGGCACGCGACCCCGAGCCAGGCGATTCCGCGCCTCCTTCACGTGATGAACGATGGCGATACCGAGGAGCAGATCTTCGCGATGCAGCTGGTGCGACGCTGGCGCGAACCCGAGGTCTCCGCGGCGCTCGTCGCGGCTCTCGAGACCGCCATCGCCCAGCCGCAGAGCGAGGACTTCCTTCTCCGCCTGCTCACCGCGGTCGGACCGCACGTCGATCGGGCCGCGGACCTGGCCCCGCTCGTCACCCAGATCCTCGGGTCACCGCGCATCGGCGACCTGGCGCGCGCGGCAGCCGTCCGCAGTCTCGGCGAACTGGGCGATCCCTCCTCGATCGGCGTGGTCGAGTCCGCCACGGCCGACCTCAAGCCCTTCGTCAAGGCCGAGGCGACCCTCGCCTTCGCCGCGCTCGCTCCGGAGCGCGCGCGGCAGAGCATCGTCGAGCGGCTGATCAATGACGATTCCTGGCACGTGCGGGTGGCCTCGGTCCAGATCCTCAAGAAGCTCGATCGCCTCAAGGCGGTGCCCGTGCTCGTCGAGCGACTGGGCAAGGAGAACGGTCGGCTCCGGGAGGACATCCTCGACGCCCTCGAGACGGTCTCCGGCGAGAAGCTCGGCGACGATCCTCGAAGCTGGCAGACCTGGTGGAACCGCGTCGGCAAGGACCTCGACTCGGCCTGGACGCCGGAGAAGAGGCAGGACCGCTATGACCGATCCGAGGAGCTGATCTCCAAGATCTACTCGAAGAAGTGCATCTTCGTCCTGGACGTCTCGACCAGCATGAACCTCCCGCTCGGTTCGACGGATCGCTATGGCCGCGGTGCCAGGACGCTCAAGGTCGAGTACCTGACCCGGGAGATGAGTCGCGTCATCAAGGCCAAACTCGACGACGATACGAGGTTCAACATCCACACCTTTGCCACGGAGTCGGCACCCTGGAAGGAGGACCTTCAGGGGACCAGCGGCGGCTCGCGCAACGCGGCGATCGGTTGGATCAACCAGATCGAGATCGAGTTGAGGCGAAAGACAGACCTGCTGCAGGCCTTGAAGCTCATCTTCGATACCGCGGACGAGGCGCACCGGACGGGAACGCGCGAGTCGATCTTCGATACCGTCTACGTCGTCTCCGACGGCTAC
>JBFIHP010000653.1:0-2650 GCA_041601735.1 Planctomycetota bacterium
GGAAGGACATCGGCAACAACATCGCGCGCTACAAGGCCTATCCGCGGCTCGTGGGCGAGACCGGCGGCAAGGACTTCGTCTTCGCCCACCCCTCGGCCGACCGTCAGGGCCTGGTCACCGCGCTCCTGCGCGGCGCCTTCGAGTACCAGGGCCAGAAGTGTTCGGCCGCGAGCCGCGCCTACATCCCGCGCTCGATGTTCGACGAGGTGCTGGGTCGCCTGCAGGCCGAGCTCGAGCAGGTCAAGATGGGACCGGTAGACGACTTCTCGAACTTCGTCAACGCCGTCATCGACAAGCACGCCTTCAAGACCATCACCGAGTACGTGGATTACGCCAAGTCGAGCAAGGACTGCGCGATCGTCGCCGGCGGCGGCTACGACGGCGCCGAGGGCTGGTTCATCCAGCCCACCGTGATCGCCACGGAGAAGCCGGACTTCCGCACCATGTGCGAGGAGATCTTCGGCCCGGTGCTCACGCTCCATCCCTACGACGACGACAAGCTCGATCAGACCCTGGACATCTGCGATCGCACCTCGCCCTATGCGCTCACCGGCGCGATCTTCGCCCAGGACCGTCACGTCGTCGATCACATGGCGCGCAAGCTCGAGAACGCGGCCGGCAACTTCTACATCAACGACAAGCCCACCGGGGCGGTGGTCGGTCAGCAGCCCTTCGGCGGCGGCCGCGCCTCCGGTACCAACGACAAGGCCGGCAGCAAGCTGAACCTCCTGCGCTGGTGCTCGCCGCGCACGATGAAGGAGACCTTCGTGCCGGCCCAGGACTGGCGCTACCCCTTCCTCGGCTGATCGGTCGGTCGAGACGAGATCGACGGGGCCGGAGATCCACGGGTCTCCGGCTCCTTCTCGTGCCGGGGGCCCTGCTCGCCGCGACGCGCGGGGAGGGGCTCAATCGGTCCCGGGCTTCCTCGGTTTGCCGACGATCGCCTCGATGCGCCCGGCGAGTTCGAGGTCGAGGGCGGTGATGCCGCCGGAGTCGTGGGTGCTCAGGCCGATCTCGACCCGGGCGTAGCTGTTCGACCAGTCGGGGTGGTGATCGAGCGCCTCGGCCTCCGCCGCGACCGCGGTCATGAAGGCGAAGGCAGCTCTGAAGTCCGCGAAACGGAGGGATCGGCGCAGGGCCCCGTCCACGACCCTCCAGCCGGGGAGGGCCTCGAGGGCGGCCGCGATCTCGGCCTGGCCGAGGAGGGCGGGTTTCATGGCGCGGGCTCCCGTCGTGATTGAGAATGGCGCATCCAGGCATAGACTGTCCGGAGCAGACCGGCCCCGCAAGAGGATGAGATCGCATGAACGACTGTGAACGGATCGAGATCTACGGCGTCCCGATGGACCTCGGCGCCAACCTCCGCGGCGTCGACATGGGCCCCTCGGCCCTGCGTATCGCCGGGATCGAATCGGCGCTCGCGAGCCTCGGCTACGAGGTCCACGATCACGATGAGATCGACCTGAAGAGCCGGATCGCCCTGCCGAAGGACGGCAGTTCGGCGAAGTACGTCGACGAGATCGTGAAGGTCTGCACCCGTCTCCACGACGTCGCTCGCGAGGTCATGAAGCGCGGGGGCCTGCCGATCTTCCTCGGCGGTGATCACTCGATCGCGGCGGGGACGATCGCGGGCGTCGGCGCGCATTTCCGCGAGCGCGGCGAGCGGGTCGGGGTGATCTGGTTCGACGCCCACGCCGACATGAACACGCCCGACAGCTCGCCCTCCGGCAACGTCCATGGCATGCCGCTGTCCTCGCTGCTCGGCTACGGCGACCCCGGCATGACCTCGATCGGCGGCGGCAAGGTGATCTCGCCCGAGCACGTGGCGATCATCGGCGCTCGCGACGTCGATGACAACGAGAAGCGCATCGTCGCCGAGTCCGGCGTCACCGTCTTCTCGATGAAGGAGATCGACATGCTCGGGATGGCCGAGGTCACCCGTCGCGCGATCGAGATCGCCGGCAGCGAGACCGCCGGCATTCACCTCTCCTTCGATATCGACGGTCTCGATCCGATGGTGGCGCCGGGTGTCGGTACGCCCGTCCGCGGCGGAATCAGCTTCCGCGAGGCCCACCTCTTCATGGAGATCCTCGCCGACTCCGGGCTGCTCGTCGCGATGGACGTCGTCGAGCTGAATCCGGTGCGGGATGAGTGCAACAGGACCGCCGAGGCCGTCGTGCACCTGGTGCAGAGCGCCTTCGGCCGTCGGATCATCTGAGACGCGAGACGCCGATCCCGGGAGTCCGCCGGCGCGCGCCGTGGAGCGCCACGAGTCGGGCAGCTCGCTCGCCGAGCCTCTCGGACAGGGCTGCGCAACCCATCGGCCACCTCGGCGAGCCTGCCACCCGGAACAGCCGAGCGAACTCCTGCCTGTGCACTCGAGTCACCTGCAGCAGCCTGCGGCCTTGAATCAACGCATAGCTGCCGTCGGGTCAGTGAGATGCGGTCGAGCCGACATACCGTGCCAGGCACTTTCCGCCGGGGCGCGGGACCGATCTGCTTCTACGCGAGTCGAAGGGCGCCCCGGCAGAAAGGTCCAGGCACGCTACGTCGACTCGACTCAGGTCGTTGGCGGTTGCCCGGTCACGGCCGAAACCGACATACCGTGCCAGGCACTTTCCGCCGGGGCGCGGGACCGATCTGCTCCTAC
>JBFIHP010000654.1:0-2649 GCA_041601735.1 Planctomycetota bacterium
AGGTGGCGAAGGAGAGGCGGCCCTTTGCGATCTCGATCATCCGGCTCTCGAGGTAGAGCCGGTCGCCCGCCTCCTCGATGAAGAGCGTGAACATGAAGCGCGTGCCGTCGGGAAAGACGAGACGGCCGTCATCGCCCCAGCCGATGGTCTTGCCCGTCGGGATCAGGATGAAGCGCTCCTTCTCGGCGCCGTCGGTCCAGAGCGGCGCGATCAGCTCGTAGGGGACGAGACCCGCGGAGAACTTCTTCGCGGCGACGTCGGCGTAGAAGCCGGTCTCGGAGAGCAACGCGGGGAAGGAGTCCTCGGCCCGGACGGGACCGCGGCCGCGGCGCGGCGCCTCCTCGTCCTGGAGGGCGGGTCCGCCGCTCACCGGGGCGAGCGGGACGAGGACGAGGGCGAGGAGGACGAGGGAGCAGAAGGTCTTGATCATGAGGGGCATCCGGTCTGGAGGTGATCCGGATGATAGCCGCGGCGCGGGCCTCGGGCCACCGTCCGGGCAGAAGACCGGGGTACCCCGGCGCCGCTAGAATCGACCGCCATGAGGCTTCCCATCACCAGGTCGGCGAGGGCCGCGGCGTTCGCGGTCCTGCTCTCGCTCTGCGCCTGCGGCTTCACCGGCGACGTCGGCCGGCACGGCCGCAAGGTTCTGGTGATGAACAACATGGCCGAGCCGACCCACCTCGACCCGGGGCTCGTGGGTGCCGCCGAGGATCAGCGGATCGCGCTCGCGCTCTTCGAGGGCCTGACCGTTCCGCATCCCGAGACCCTCGAACCCCTGCCGGGCGTCGCCGAGAGCTGGGAGGTCTCGGCGGACGGCCGTCGCTATCGCTTCCGGCTGCGCGCGGCGCTCTGGTCGAACGGCGATCCGATCCGCGCCGCCGACTTCGTCCATGCCTGGCGACGGGTGCTCACCCCGCCCTCCGACGATCCCGCCCGCCGCTTCGCCGACCAGCGGCACCACATCGCCTCGGGCAGCGCGGAGCTGCTCTACGTCGTCCGCGGCGCCGAGGCCTGGCACCAGGGGAGGGCCTCGAGCTTCGCCGAGGTCGGCGTCCGGGCGCTCGACGACCGGCTGCTCGAGGTCGAACTCGAACGACCGACGCCCTGGTTCCTCGAACTCCTGAGCTTTCCGACCTTCGCACCGGTGCATCCCGGGACGGTCGAGCGCTTCGGCCGCGACTGGACCCGCATCGAGCACTTCGTCGGCAACGGACCCTTCGTGCCGCGACTCCGGCGCATCGGCGATCTCCTGCGGGTCGAGCGCAATCCGCGTTACTGGGACCGCGAGGCCGTCGGCCTGGATGCGATCGTCTACCTCTCGACCGACCAGATCGACACGGCCATCGACCAGTTCCTGGCCGGCGAGAGCGACTGGGTGCGCTCCTTCAACCCGAAGAAGGTCCGGGCCTGGCGCGCCGACCCCGAGCTCTCGGCCTGCCTCCAGGCGCCGCCCTTCCTCGCCACCTACTTCTACCGCTTCAACCTGCGCCGCGCCGAGTTTCGCGAACCGCGGATCCGGCAGGCCCTGGCGCTGGCGACCGATCGGACAGCCATCACGCGCTTCGTCACCGGGCTCGGCGAGATGCCGGCGCTCGGCATCGTGCCGCCCTACGTCGGCGGCGGCTGGCGCGCGCCGGCAGGCGGCCTCGCCTACGATCCGGAGCGCGCCCGCGCCCTGCTCGCGGAGGCGGGTCATCCCGAGGGTCGCGGACTCCCGCCGATCACCATCGCCTTCAACACCGACGTGAAGAACCGCGCCGTGGCCGAGGCGGTGCAGGAGATGTGGACCCGCGAGCTCGGCATCGAGGTCCGGCTCGAGAACCGCGAGAAGCGCGTCCACGTCGCGCGCGAGAAGGAGGGCGACTACCTGGTGTCGCGCTCGAGCTGGATCGCGGATTTCTCCGACCCGGTCACCTTCCTCGACTTCCTGCGCTCGGATCGCGCCAACAACCGGACGGGCTGGAGAAACGCCGACTACGACGTGTTGCTCGATCGCGCCGAGGATTGCGCCGACGCCGTCGAGCGACTGGCCCTCCTGGAGGAAGCCGAGCGAATCCTCTGCGTGGAGGATCCGCCGATCCTGCCGATCTTCCACTACAACACCGCCTACCTCCTGCGGCCCGGCAAGTTCGAGGGCCTGCACGCCAACCCGCGCAACGTCCACCCGCCGAAGTTCATCCGGATCCGCGGCTCATGACGCGCCGCCTCCTGACGCGCCTGCTCGAGGGCGGTCTGACCCTGCTCGTCATCGTGAGCGCGAGCTTCTTCATGCAGCGGGCGGCGCCCGGCGGACCCTTCGACCTCGAACGGGAGCTGCCGCCGGAGACCCGTCGCGCCCTCGAGGCCGAGTGGGGCCTCGACCTCCCGCTCGGCGAGCAATACCTCTCCTACCTCGGAGGCGCGCTCAGCCTGCCGCCCGACCTCAAGCGCTCGATGAGCCGCCCCGACTTCGGCGTCGTCGAGCTCATCGCGCCGAGGCTGGCGGTGAGCCTCTCGCTCGGCCTCGTCGTCCTGATCTTCAGCCTCGTCGTCGGCATCGCGCTCGGCGCCTTCGCGGCGATGCGGAGGAACGGCTTCGCCGATCACGCGGTCATGACCGCGGCGCTCCTCGGGCTGAGCCTGCCGAACTTCGTGATCGGCCCGCTCATG
>JBFIHP010000655.1:0-2649 GCA_041601735.1 Planctomycetota bacterium
GGCCTGATCGCCGAGGCCGAGAAAGCCGCGGCGAGCCGGGACTGGAAGAAGGCCGCCGAGGGCTACGCGCGGGCCCTGACCCTGGCCCGCGGCGATTCGCTCATCCGCTCCTGGACGAGGCGCGCGGATCTTCTCGGCTCCCTGGCGCGACTGAAGGACGCCGTCGTCGTGGCCGTCAATGCCGAGGATCGGCGGGTACGCTCGCTCAAGATCGGCCGTCTCTCCGCCCGGCCCTTTGCAGCCGACCAGGAGTCGATCCAGCTCAAGTTCGGCGGCTCGGGGCTCGTGACCTGGAACTGGCGGGAGGTCCCCGGCGACACGCTCCTCGATCTCTTCCAGTTCGGCATCGAGAACAACGAGGATCAGCTGGACTTCGCGCGCGCCGCCATCGAGTTCGGCGACGAGAAGCGCGCGCTCGGCGCGCTCGTGAAGGCCACCCGCAACAAGGCGCGGAAGGACGAGGCCGACGCGATCTTCGCGGCCTGGCGCGGTCGCGAGGTGCCGCCGGGCGGCTTCATCGTCGAGGAGGGCGGCTTCTGGGGACCCGAGGAGTGGGCGGCCGTCGAGCTCAGGCGCGAGGCGCGGAAGGATGCCGAGAAGCTGGTCAAGGCCCGCAGATCTCAGCTCCCCGATCTCGTCACCCTGCTCCGGGCGAAGGGCGAGCCGGCCTTCGAGCCGCTCCAGGCGGCGCTCGAGGAGCGCTACGCGCTGGTTCTCGAGGATGCCGAAAAGCTCGCGGTCATCGCGTCTCCGGGCCGCTACCGCGGCAAGCTGCTGGACGAACTCGATCGGCGTCGGGCCGAGGCGCTCGCGCTCATCCGCGACGAGAAGCGTTACCCCTATCCCTACGGCGCGAACCAGGAGGAGGTCCAGGCGGAGGTCAACGCGCTCGTGGAGCGAGTTCGCCAGGTCTACGAACAGCCCTCGATCTTCCTCCTGGAACAGGACAAGGCGCTCGGCGAGAAGCTCGGGGAACTCGAGGAGATCGTCGCCCTCATGCTCGGGCCCTCGGACGAGCGACCCAAACCCCTGGCCTTCCTCGATCGGGTGGACGAGGCCATCGACATGCGAACCCACGGCCGTTCGTCCTCGGACCAGCGTCACAACGAGGAGGTGACGGTCTTCGACGCCGAGATCAAGAGCTCGATCACGCCCGAGGAGCGTGAGGTGCATCGGCTCACCAACGAGTACCGCATGCTGATGGGTCTGCGGGCCGTGAAGATCGACGAGGCCCTCGTCCTGGCCGCCCGCGGGCACAGCCAGGAGATGAAGGACCTCGGCTACTTCGCGCACAACTCGCCGACGAAGGGCCGGGAGACCCCGGGCCAGCGCTGCCGCCTGGCCGGCTGGGGCGGTTCGGCCAGCGAGAACATCGCACGGGGCCAGCGGACGCCCGCCGCGGCCGTGCAGGGCTGGATCAACAGCTCCGGCCATCACCGCAACATCCTGGGTTCGCGCTGGACCCATCTGGGCTGCGGCAAGGCGAAGGACGGCTTCTTCTGGACCCAGAACTTCGGCAGCGGCACGAGTTCGGCCATTTCCCGCGAGAAGATCGATCCAGCCGAGGCTCCAGATGCCGAGAAGCAGCGCGGCGCCGGCCCGCGCTGATCTCCGCGACCCCCGGGCTGGAGCGAAACCGTCGAAAAATGCGACAGTCGGGCTCAAAACGCGGCGCAAGAAAATCCGAAAAGGGCCGTTGACACCGGACTGTAGAGAATTAACTTGCGGAGGACTCGCGAGAGTCATGGACGTGCGAAGCCACCGGCTCCCATGTCCGAAAGGGCAAACCACTCGAAAGGGTGGGGCGCAAAGCTAAAGGGCCTTCCCCGCCGATGCGGAAAGGCAGCCAGTTGCCGAAGACGAGGGAGAGACGGATGGCGCGCGATGAGGCCGACAGGAAGTCGAAGCATTCGACAACCGTCGGTTTTTTCGTGGACTGCGGGGAAAGCCCCGAACGCCTTCGCTCTCACCTTTGAACCAAAGGGGTCGTGCCGGCCCCGACAAGGAGGTGTGAGATGGTTGAAGTCGCGACGAAGCCCACGAAGTCCCAGGACGCTCAGATCGATCGCATCTGGGTCACCTACAAGCGCACGAACGATCCCAATCTGCGCAACGTCCTCATCGAACGCTACTACCCGCTGGTCCGCTACATCAGCGAGCGTCTGCTGACCACGCTGCCCAAGAGCATCGACCTCGAGGATCTGGTCAGCGCCGGTCTCTTCGGGCTCATGGACGCCATCGACGGCTTCGATCTCGAACGCGGCATCAAGTTCAAGACCTACTGCACCACCCGCATCCGGGGCAGCATCCTCGACGAGCTGCGCTCGCAGGACTGGGTCCCGCGCCTCGTTCGCCTCAAGGCCAACAAGATCAACAAGGCCTTCCGCCAGCTCGAGGCCGACCTCGGCCGCGAGCCCACCGACGTCGAGATGTGCGAGGCCATCGACTGCACGCTCGAGGAGTACCAGCAGATGCTCGGCGACGCCTCGCCGGTCACGGTCTTCTCGCTCTCCGACAAGTGGGACGACAACCAGGACGAGAACACCCTCGAGAAGGCCGACGTGCTGGCCGACCAGAAGAGCGAGAGCCCGATCGAGGCCCTGAACCAGCGCGACGTCATCGAGGCGATCACCCGCAACCTCTCCCAGA